>NZ_DCXA01000197.1:0-11166 GCF_002328915.1 Aquabacterium sp. UBA2148 | reverse complement strand
GTGGGCTCGCCGACGATGCAGGCGTCCAGGCGCTGGCCTTGTTGCTGCAGCCATTCGCAGACCTTGACCGTGCCGTCCACAGACGGGCCTTCTTCGTCACTGGTGATGAGGAAAGCGACGCTGCCGGCGTGATCAGGGTGGCGGGCCACAAAGGCTTCGGTGGCCACGACCATGGCGGCCAGCGAGGTCTTCATGTCGGCGGCGCCACGGCCGTAGAGCAGGCCATCGCGGTGCGTGGGCACGAAGGGTGGCGAGGACCATTGATCGAGCGGGCCGGTGGGCACGACGTCGGTGTGGCCGGCAAAAGCCAACACCGGTGCGGAGGCATCGCGGCCGCGTTTGATCGCCCACAGGTTGGTCACCGGTGCGTTGGCCGGCCCGAAGACCAGGGTGTGGCACTCGAAACCCAGGGGCCTCAGGCGCTCGACCATCAGTTGCTGGCAGTCGAGGTCTTCGGGGGTGACGGAAGGGCGGGCGATCAGCGCCTCGGTCAGGCGCAGGGTGTCGGTCATGATGCTTGGTGTCGGCGCCTTGGGCGTCTCAGTGTCGGATGCCGCCGAAGTTGGAGGCGGGGTCTTCGGCGTGCACGTCCAGGGTGATTTCGGTGAACGAGGGGCCGTGTTCTTCTTCGGCCGGCTTGGCGATCAGCTTGGACTGGGTGGCCGTGCTGTTTTGCAGGCGCCACATCAGGTTGGTCGGCGAGTCGGAGTTGATGAGGCCTTCGTCGCGGCTGACGATGCCTTCGTTGATCAGTCGGGCGATGTCTTGCTCGTAAGTCTGCGAGCCTTCTGCCATCGACTTCTCCATCGCTTCCTTGACGCCATTGAAGTCGCCTCGGTCGATCATCTCGGAGACCAGCGTGGTGTTGAGCAGGACCTCGACCGCTGGCACCCGGCCGCCGGCGCTGGGGCCGGCTTCGGCTTTGAGCAAGCGCTGAGAGATGATGGCTTTGAGGCCCGAAGCCAGGTCGGAGAGCAAGGCCGGCCGTGCTTCCGGCGTGTAGAAGGACAGGATCCGGCCGAGCGCGTGGTAGCTGTTGTTGGCGTGCAGGGTCGACAGCACCAGGTGGCCCGACAGCGCGTACGAGATGGCGGCCGTCATGGTCTCCCGGTCGCGGATTTCGCCGATCAGGATGCAGTCAGGGGCCTGGCGCAAGGCGTTCTTCAAGCCGACTTGCAGCGATTGCGTGTCGCGGCCGACCTCGCGCTGGTTGACGATGGACTTCTTGTTTGAAAACAGGAACTCGAGCGGGTCTTCGATGGTGAGGATGTGGCCAGTCATGCGCTGGTTGCGATGCTCCAGCATCGAGGCCAGCGTGGTGCTTTTGCCAGTGCCGGTGGCCCCGGCCAGGATGATCAGGCCGCGCTTTTGCAGCACCAGTTCGCTGAGCACGGGCGGCACGTTGAGCGTGTCCAGCGCCGGGATGTCGGAGGGGATGTAGCGGAACACCGCAGCCACCGAGCCGCGCTGCTTGAACGCGCTCAAGCGGAAGATGGCCACACCAGGGATGGTGATGCCCATGTTGAGCTCACCGGTCTCGTCGAGCTCTTCCATCTGTGTGGGAGAGATCATCTCAGCCAGCAGTTGCCGAGGCTGAGACGGCGTGAGGACCTGGTCGGTCAGCTGCATGATCTGACCGTTGATCTTGATGAGGATCGGGGTCTTGGCCGACAGGAAGACGTCCGACGCCTTCTTCTCGGCCATCAGACGCAGCACGCGTTCGAGGTTGCCTCCACTCATCGATCTCTCCTCAGCTGTTTTTGCAAGGGTTCAGACAAGAAGGGCCTGCATGGTGCAGGCCCTGGTTCATCGCATCAGGCGCCGCGCAGCAGGTCGTTGATGCTGGTCTTCGAGCGCGTCTGGGCGTCCACGCGCTTGACGATCACGGCGCAGTACAGCGAGTACTTGCCATCGGCCGAGGGCAGGTTGCCCGAGACCACGACCGAGCCGGCGGGGATGCGACCGTAGCTGACTTCGCCCGTGGCGCGGTCGTAGATCTTGGTCGACTGACCGATGTACACGCCCATCGAGATCACCGAGTTCTCTTCGACGATCACGCCTTCGACGACCTCGGAGCGCGCGCCGATGAAGCAGTTGTCTTCGATGATGGTGGGGTTGGCCTGCAGGGGCTCGAGCACGCCACCGATGCCGACGCCACCCGAGAGGTGGACGTTCTTGCCGATCTGGGCGCAGGAGCCGACGGTGGCCCAGGTGTCGACCATCGTGCCTTCATCGACGTAGGCGCCGATGTTCACGTAGGACGGCATCAGGATGACGTTCTTGGCCTGGAACGAGCCGCGACGGGCCACAGCCGGCGGCACCACGCGCACGCCGGTGGCCTTGAGTTGCTCAGGCGACATGCCGGCGTACTTGGTGGGCACCTTGTCGTAGAACTGCAGGGCGCCGTCGCCCATGGGCACGTTGTCGTTGAGGCGGAAGCTCAGCAGCACGGCCTTCTTGATCCACTGGTGGGTTTCCCAGGCGCCGTTGACCTTCTCGGCCACGCGCAGCTTGCCGGTGTCCAGCGCGTCGATGATGTGGTTGACGGCGTCACGTACTTCGGCGGGGGCGCTGGCGGCGGACAGCTCGGCGCGGTTTTCCCAGGCCTGGTCGATGGTGTTTTGCAGGGCTTGGCTCATGTTGGGGCTTTCTATCGGGAGCGTATCGGAGAGGGTTGTCCGCGAGCGGCTGGGGGCTGCTCGGGGGGAGATGAGGGGTTCGTGCGGCCTCTTGCGATCAGCGCGGGAAGGCGCGGATGAAGGCGCGGATGCGTTCGGCGGCCTCCACGCATTCGTCGACACCGGCCACCAGCGCCATGCGCACCCGACCGCGACCGGGGTTGAGCCCATGGGCTTCGCGGGCGAGGTAACTACCTGGCAGCACCGCCACATTGTATTGAGCCAGCAGCTCGCGCGTGAAAACCTCGTCGCTGCCGCCACAAACATGGGCGGGCACCTCGGCCCACAGGTAAAAGCCGGCATCGGGCAAGGCCACGTTCATGACCTCGGCCAGCAGCGGCGTGACGCGCTCGAACTTCTGGCGGTAGAGCGCGCGGTTCTCGACCACATGGGCCTCGTCGTTCCAGGCCGCGACGCTGGCCCGCTGCACGGCCGGGCTCATGGCGCTGCCGTGGTAGGTGCGGTAGAGCAGGAAGGCTTTCATCAGGGCAGCGTCACCCATGACGAAGCCGGAGCGCAGGCCGGGCACGTTGGAGCGTTTGGACAGGCTGGTCAGCGCGATCAGGTTTTTGAAGTCGGCGCGGCCCAATCGGGCAGCGGCTTCGAGGCCGCCCAGCGGTGCGGCGCCTGCGCCTTCGCGGAAGTAGATTTCCGAGTAGCACTCGTCCGAGGCGATGACAAATCCAAAGCGGTCACTCAGCTCGAAGAGCTTGCGCCATTCATCCAGCGGCATGACCGCTCCCGTCGGGTTGCCGGGCGAGCACACGTAAAGCAGTTGCGTCGTGGCCCAGGTCGACTCGGGGATGCTGCCCCAGTCGGCGGCGAAGTTGCGCGCAGGGTCGGAGTTGGCGAACACCACGCGCGCGCCGGCCAGCAGGGCCGCGCCCTCGTAGATTTGGTAGAAGGGGTTGGGGCAGACCACGGCCGGGCCACCAGCATCGCGGTGCTGGGTTGGGTCGATGACGGCCTGGGCCAGGGCAAACAGCGCCTCGCGCGAGCCATTGACGGGCAGGATCTGCGTGGCTGCATCGAGCTTGAGGCCGTAACGGCGTTGCACCCAGGCGGCGCAGGCTTCGCGCAGGGCGGGCTCACCGGCCGTGGCGGGGTAGGCGGCCAGGCCGTCCAGCGCGTCGGTCAAGGCCTGCTTGATGAACGCCGGCGTGGGGTGCTTGGGCTCGCCGATGCCCAGGCTGATGGCGCGCAGGGCAGGGTTCGGGGTCACGCCGGCGGTCAGGCCGCGCAGGCGCTCGAAGGGGTAGGGCTGAAGACGCTGCAGCAGGGGGTTCATGCGTTGCATTATCCCAGGGCTGGCATGGCCCTGATGCGTCATGGGCACGGTGCCTTGGCGCAGCTGGCCAGATCCAGGCGATGCGTGGCTTGTTCAGCGGGGGTCGCTGGGCGACACGAGGCTGCGGTTGCGACCGGCGGTCTTGGCCTGGTAGAGCGCGTGATCGGCCCGCTCCAGGGTGCGGTGAACGGGCGCGGCCAGGTCATGCTGGGCGATCCCAGCAGAGAAAGCGACCCTCAGGCCAGGCACCCGCGACGAAATGCTGCAGTGCTGAAGCGCGGCGCGCAAGCGGTCCAGGGCAACGAGGGCCTTGGCTGGGCTGGTGTTGGGCAGGATGAACAGGAACTCTTCGCCGCCCCAGCGGCCCACCGTGTCCGACTCGCGCAGGGCCAGGGTGGCCGCCGAGGCAAAGGCCATCAACGCTTCGTCGCCCACGCGGTGGCCGTGCACGTCGTTGATGCGCTTGAAGTGGTCCAGGTCCACCAGCACGACGGTGAAGCGCTCGCCATAGCGTTCGTGGCGTTTGGCGCTGTCGACCAGGCGGTCCTGCATGTGGCGGCGGTTGTACAGGCCCGTCAAGGCGTCTCGGCTGGCCAGGGTCTGCACCTTTTCCAGCGTGTCGCGCAGCTCGCGGCGTTGCTGCGCCAGGCGGTTGCGCCAGGCCGAGATCTGGTAGGCCGCCAGGATCAGCGGGGGCAGCGTGCCGATCATCAGCTCGAAGCGCAGCAGCTCCAGCGTGGGGGGGTAATACACGGGGTCGATGTGCGACAGCACGCCCATGCACATGGCCAGCAGCACCATGGCCAGCACGCCGGCAAAAGCGGCCTGGCGCGGCTGGTGCGTGTACATGCCGAACACCATCACCAGGGCGATCAGCACCAGCACCAGCCCCCGGTCGTGCGGGCCGATCGCGGTGTAGGCAAACGCGATGGCCAGCAGCGAGAAGCTCTGCTGCTGCAGCATCAGGTTCGGGTCGCGCATGGAGCGGGTGCGCCCAGTGCGAACCAGCACATAGAAGACCGTGTAGCAGGGGACGGTGGTGAGCAGCAGCAACTTGGGCGCGAAGTCGCGCATCATGCCGACTTCGGCTGCGTAGAAGGCCGCGCTGCAGCAGATGGCGTACATCAGCGCGCAAAGCAGGATGACGCCTGTTCGAGCCCGCGTGGCGCGGTCCGGCCCGAAGATGAGTTTCACCAGTCGCCCCATCGAATCGATGATGGGGTCGTGCTGTGGCATGTTGCCCAGGGTCTCGCTCATGCGTGGCCCCCTGTCAGCGGTGCCAGGCCCACCGCCAACTCGGCCTCTACTTCGTCGTCGGCCACGTGGCTGCGGTTGCGTCCTTGTCGCTTGGCCTGGTAGAGCGCCTGGTCCGCCCGCTCGATCAGGTGTTCAAGGGTTTCGCCCTGGCGCGCCTGTGCCAGGCCCACCGAGAACGTGGCGTTCACGCCCGGGTGTCCAGAGAAAGTCTGGCTGCCCATCGACAGGCGCAGCCGTTCCAGCGCGGTGAAGGCTTCGCTTGCCTTGACTTGCGGCAGCATGATGAGGAACTCCTCACCACCCCAGCGGGCCACCTTGTCGACCTGCCGAAGTTGGGTCTGGGCCAGGTTGGCGAAGCCGGTCAGCACGGCGTCTCCAGCCTGGTGGCCGAATCGGTCGTTGATCGATTTGAAGTGATCGAGGTCGACCAGGGCCACGGTCATGGGGTGCCCGTGGCGTTCGACCAGCTTGAGCTCGGTCTCGACGAGGTCGACCATGACGCGGCGGTTGAGCAGCCCGGTCAGGCTGTCTTGCGTGGCCATGTGCTGCAGGGTGTTCAGCGCTTGTGACAGCTCCCTGGATTGCAGGCCGATGCGCACGCGGATGTCGGTGACCCACTTGGCCACCAGCGACAGGATCAGCAGCGTCGAGCCGCCGATGACGAAGTGCATCAGCCCGGTGGAGGCCGGGTAGCGAACGGGGTCTGCCCAGGTCAGGGCGATCACGCACATCAGCAACATGCCCACCGAGCTCATGCCCAGCACCACCATCTGCGTGGGGCGAAGCCGGAACATGCACATCACGATGGCTTCGGCCACCAGGATGAGAACGCTGGCACGGTGCTCGCCCACCTGCAGGTAAGCCATGAAGCACAGTGCGATGCTGATCAAGGCATGCGGCAGGGTGACCACGGGGTCGCTCAGGCGCTGACTCCATCCGCTGCGCACGAGCAGGAACACGATCGACAGGGTCAGGATGCTGCCCCAGGTCAGGTCGCGGGCGATCTGTGGCTGCAGCAGGCCCAGGTGGACCGAGTGCCAAATGATGCCCAGGTTCACGATGTACAGCTGCGTGGACGCAAGGACAAAAAGCACGTGCCTGGCCCGCTGAGGATCGGATCCCAACAGTGGGCGGGCGACGGCGTTCAACCAAGGAGGCAGGTTCATCGGCTCGGGCGAAGTGTTGCAACGGTTATCGGCGCCGTGGGGGGCACCTTTAAAACCATTGGGGTCGTCAGGCCGTTGCGCTGGCGCGGCGAAGGGGTGATCTGCTGACGAGCCGGGCTTTCGCGTCAGGCGTCTTGCCGGTTGGGGCGCCTGGGCAGGTAACGCTCGTCCGAGTAGGTCAGGACCCATTCGGGTTTGAATGCCACGAAGATGGCGATGAGCATGCCGGTGCTGAAGCCTTCGCCCCAGGCCACCAGGGTGTAGCCGAGCATCCATTCCAGCGTGCTGAACACCTCCGGCTTGCGACCGGCCAGCCAGGCGAGCGCGCCGGTCAGCACCACGGCGGCGATGCTGGCCATGAAGGCGCGCCCCAGGATGAAAACGAAGATGTGGTGCGGCAGCAGGCGACGAACGGCCAGTCCGATCAGCAGGCCGAGCGTGCCGGGCACCAGACCCAGCCACGCCAGGTGAGACGCCACCTCACCGAGGGGCGGCAACTGCCCGTGCCCGAACCAGCCAGCCAGGAAAGCGACAGGCACCAGGCTCCACATGGCCAGTGGCCAGCCAAACATCAGCGTCATCAGGCAGGCCGACGACACGTGCATGGTCATGCCGGAGGGCAGCAGGCGATCGGTGCACCAGAGCAGGGGCAACAAGACCATGGCGCCCAGCCAGGGGTGCACGAGGGGTCCGTGGCGCAGTGGCAGCCACGGACGAAAAGGCAATGCAGCAGCCAGGATGACTGCACACAAAGCCCAGTCCAGCATGGGAACGTCAGCCCAGCAGGCCGGTTTCTGCGTTGTGCTGGGGCAGCTCGACCTTGGGAGCGGGCTTCCAGCCCTTCTTGCGGTGCTCGACGACGACGTTGGTGTAGATGCCGCCGCGCACGTACCACTTGGCTGTGATGCGCAGGAAACGCGGGTTGATGGCCTTGACCATGTCCGACAGGATGTCGTTGGTGACCTTCTCGTGGAAGGCGCCCTGGTCGCGGTAGCTCCACATGTACATCTTCAGGCTCTTGAGCTCGATGCACAGCTTGTCGGCGATGCAGTCGATGGTGAAGTGCGCGAAGTCGGGCTGCTTGGTCAGCGGGCAAAAGCAGGTGAACTCGGGCACCTGGAACTGGATGACGTAGTCGCGCTCGGGGGCGGGGTTGGGGAAGACGTCCAGGTGGCGCGAAGGCGTCGAGGGCAGGGCGGCGGGTTTGGCGCGCGTGCCGACCTCCAGCTTGGCCGCGGCCGATTTCCTGGCTGCGCGGGGTTGGCTTGCCGGTTTGGCGGCGGGGGGCTTGGTGTTCTTGGCCATGGTCTTCACAACGTGGGATGAGCAGGAATTCGTCGAATCTCGGATGGTATCATCCTGAGCTTGAAAAGGCCAGGGATTTCCTGAAATTCATCAGGAAAATCAACGACTTAGATGCGTCTTAACTCGATCAAGCTCTCAGGGTTCAAGTCCTTTGCCGAGCCGACCCATTTCCAGCTGCCTGGCCAGCTGGTCGGCGTGGTGGGGCCCAATGGCTGCGGCAAGTCCAACATCATGGACGCCGTGCGCTGGGTGCTGGGCGAGTCCAAAGCGTCCGAGCTGCGCGGCGAGTCCATGCAGGACGTCATCTTCAATGGTTCGGGCAACCGCAAACCGGCCAGCCGCGCCAGCGTCGAATTGGTCTTCAGCAACGAAGATGGCCGCGCCGGCGGGCAGTGGAACCAGTTCTCCGAGATCGCGGTCAAGCGCGTGCTCACGCGTGACGGCACCTCCAGCTACTTCATCAACAACCAGCCGGTGCGTCGCCGCGACGTGCAGGACGTCTTCCTGGGCACGGGCCTGGGCCCGCGCGCCTACGCCATCATCGGCCAGGGCACGATCAGCCGGATCATCGAGTCCAAGCCGGAAGAGCTCCGCTTGTTCCTCGAAGAGGCCGCGGGCGTCTCCAAATACAAGGAGCGTCGCCGCGAGACCGAGAACCGCCTGAAAGACACGCGTGAAAACCTCACGCGGGTGGAAGACATCCTGCGCGAGCTCAACAGCAACCTCGACAAGCTCGAAAAACAGGCCGAAGTGGCCTCGCGCTACCACGCGCTGCAGGAGCAGGGCACCACCAAGCTGCACCAGCTGTGGTTCCTCAAGCACCGCGATGCGTCGTCTGAAGAAACGCGCATCCACGTCGCCGTGAGCGAGGCGACCAACGCGCTCGAGGCCCGCATGGCCGAGCTGCGATCGGTCGAGGCAGAGCTGGAGCACGTGCGGCAAGATCATTACGCAGCCAGCGACGCGCTGCACGAGGCGCAAGGCGCTTTGGCTGAAGCCAGTCTCGAGGTCAGCCGCCTGGAAGAGCGCATCCGCTACGTGGTGGAAGGTCGCCAGAAAGTCGAGCAACGCCTGGCCGAGATCAAGGCCCAGAACGAGCAGTGGGCCATGCGCGCCGAGGCGGCGCAGGTCGAGCTCGAAGAGCTGGCCGAGAAGATGGCCGCCTGCGAAGAGCAGGCCGAGATCCTGGCTGCTCAGGCCGAGGAGCTGGCGGGCAACGTGCCGTCTCTGGAGGACGCCGTGCGTGCCGCCACGCAGCGCGCCAACGACCAGCGCCAGGTGGCTGGCCAGGTGCAGCAGCAGATCCAGCTGCTGGCTGCCGAATCGCGCAACCTGGACGAACAATCGCGCCAGATTCAGCAACGCCGCGAACGCCTGCGTGTGGAAGTGCAGGGCCTGGCCGCGCCCGACGAGCTGCGCCTGAGCGACTTGCGTCGCCAGCACGAGGTGGGTCAGGAAGAGCAGGGCCTCATCGAGGCCCGGCTGGAGGAGCTGTCCGAGTCGGTGCCCGCGCTGGATGAGGGCCGCAAAGCCGTGCAGTCAGACAGCCAGTCCCAGTCGGCCAAGCTGGCCGAACTCAGCGCCCGCCTCGAAGCCCTTCGCGCGCTCCAAGACAAGGTGCAGACCGAAGGCAAGCTCAAGCCCTGGCTGGCCAAGCACGGTCTGGACAGCCTGCAAGGCCTGTGGACCCGCGTTCACATCGAATCGGGTTGGGAGAACGCGCTCGAATCGGCCTTGCGAGAACGCCTGGCCGCGCTCGAGGTGGGGCGCGTCGAAACCGTGCGTGCCTTCGAGCTCGACGCCCCGCCCGCCAAGCTGGCCTTCTACAGCTTGCCGCAGCCCGGCATCCAGAACACGCACCAGACCCTGCCGCGCCTGAGCGACCTGCTGCGGCTGAACGATGGTGGGCTCAAGGCCCTGATGAACGACTGGCTGGAAGGCGTCTACACCGCCGCCCACCTGGAAGAGGCTCTGGCAAACCGAGGCAAGCTCACGCATGGTGAGGTCATCATGACCCCGGCCGGGCACGCGGTCAGCCAGTTCGCTGTCACCTTTTATGCACCCGATTCCGAGCAGGCTGGCATGCTGGCCCGCGCCCAGGAAATCGAGAACCTGGAAAAACAGGTGAGGGCGCAGAGCCTGATCGCGGACGACGTCCGTGCGGCCTTGATCCGCGCAGAAGCCGCCTACACCGACGCCTCCCAGCGCCTGGGCACCGTGCGCCGCGAGGCCAGCGAGGTGCAACAGCGTGTGCACCAGTGGCAGGTGGAGTTGTTGCGCCTGAGCCAGCAGGCCGAGCAGGCCAACAGCCGCCGCGGTCAGATCGACGAAGAACTCGCCGAACTCGACGCGCAACTCGAAGGCCTTCAGGAGCGCCGCGCCGAAGGCGAAGCCCGCTTCGAAGAGCTCGACATCCACCTGGGTGAAACACAAGAGAAGCACGCCGAACTCGAAGAGCATGTCATCGAGGCCGAGCGCAAACTCAACCAGGCGCGCGAACAATCTCGTGCGCTGGAGCGCCAGGCCCAGGAGGCCACCTTCAGCGTGCGCAGCATGGGCGCGCGACGCGGTGAGCTGCAACGCAGCATCGAGACCGCCTCGCAGCAGATCCAGGCCAACGAGTCATCGGTGGCGCAACTGCTCGAAGAGCAGGCCCGCCTGAACGACGCCTCGGCGCAGACGGGTCTCGACGAAGCCCTGGCCGTGCGTGTGCAGCGCGAAGGCGCCCTCAGCCAGGCCCGCCAGCGCTACGACGACCTGTCCGCCCAGCTGCGCCGCTTCGACGAGCAGCGCCTGCAGTTCGAGCACAGCCTGCAGCCCCTGCGTGACCAGATCACCAAGCTGCAACTGGAGCAGCAGGCCGCCTCGCTGGGCGGTGCGCAGTTCATGGAGCAGCTCACCGCCGCAGGCGTTGACCTGGCCGTGCTGGCCGAGGCCATCGAACGTGACGGCGTCAAGCTCTTTGGTCTGCAGGCCGAGATCGACCGCATCCAGCGCGAAATCAACACCCTGGGCGCCGTCAACCTGGCAGCGCTCGACGAGTTGACCTCCGCGCGCGAACGCAAAGGCTTCCTCGACTCGCAGATGGCCGACCTGCTCGACGCCATCGGCACCCTGGAAGACGCCATCCACAAGATCGACCTCGAAACCCGCGACCTGCTGGGCGCCACCTTCAACACCGTCAACGAGCACTTCGGGCGCATGTTCCCCAGCCTCTTTGGTGGCGGCAGCGCCAAGCTGGTCATGACTGGCGACGAGATCCTCGACGCGGGCGTGCAGGTCATGGCCCACCCGCCCGGCAAGAAGAACAGCACCATCCACCTGCTCTCGGGCGGCGAGAAGGCGCTCACCGCCATCGCCCTGGTGTTCGCCATCTTCCAGCTCAACCCGGCGCCGTTCTGCCTGCTCGACGAGGTCGACGCGCCGCTGGACGACGCCAACACCGAACGCTACGCCCGCCTGGTCAAGAACA
>NZ_DCXA01000287.1:0-3683 GCF_002328915.1 Aquabacterium sp. UBA2148 | reverse complement strand
CTCGACCGACACCATCGCCCGCGTCGGCGCCGACGAGTTCCTGATGCTCATGGACGGCGACCCCGACAGCGCCGCGGCCACCCTCGTGGCCGATCGCGTGCGACAGGCCCTGCAGCGGCCCTACCAACTGCCTGGTCGCGAGGTGCGCCTGTCGTGCTCCATCGGCATCGTGCTGTACCCCGACCACGGCTCTCGCGCCCGCCTGATCGCCCGAGCCGATGCCGCCATGCTCGCCGCCAAGCGTGCCGGCGGCAACATGCACTGCTTCTTCGACCCGGACATGGAGCACGACGCGCAGGACGTCATCGACCTGCAGCGCGACCTTCGCCGCGCCATCGAAACCCGCACCGGCCTGGAACTGCACTACCAGCCCAAGGTCGACGGCCGCACCGGCCACGTCACCGGTGCAGAGGCCCTGCTGCGCTGGCACCATCCTGACCGGGGCATGGTCAGCCCTGGCGTGTTCGTGCCCATTGCCGAGCGCTTCGGACTGATCGGCAGCCTGGGCCAATGGGTCACCGACGAAGCCTGCCGGCAGATGCACATCTGGCAGGACCTGGGCGTGAACATGCGCGTGGCCATCAACCTCTCGGTGCACCAGTTGCGCCAGAGCGACCTCGCCGAGCGCATCCAGGAATCGCTGCGCCGCCATGCCGTGGTCCCTGACCACCTGACCTTCGAGATCACCGAGTCGGCCGCCATGGAGGACCCGCAGGCCTCGTTGCGCCTGTTCGAGCGGCTCGCGCACGTGGGTGTTCACCTGTCCATCGACGACTTCGGCACGGGCTACTCCTCGCTGAGCTACCTCAGCAAGTTGCCGGCCTCGCAGCTCAAGATCGACCGTTGCTTCGTGCAGGACGTCGGCCGCGATGTCGACGCCCGCGCCATCGTGTGCGCCGTCATCAAGCTCTCGCACGCACTGGGGCTCACCGTGGTGGCCGAAGGCGTTGAAACCCAGGCCCAGCTCGACATCCTGCGGCGCCTGGGCTGCGACGAGCTGCAAGGCTTCCTGTTCGCCCGCCCGATGCCGGCGCGCCACCTGCAGGCCTGGTTGCAAGGCCATGACGTCGTCGTCGACCGAGAGGGATTTGCCGACAGCGACTTCCAGGCGGGTGACCCCGAGCCGGTCTCACCGGTTCGCAAAAGGCGCTCTGCCTCGGATCCGCCGACCGCCTGAGACGCCGGGCAGCTGCCTTCAATCGCGCTGGTATTCAGGCAGCGCGTGCCCACAATGCATGCAGTAGCGCGCCGTCGCGCTGTGCCCTTCGGTCAGGCAGTTCTGGCAGGTGCGCGTGGTGGGCTCGGGCATGCGGCCACGCTGCAGCGCCATCTCGGTGGTGACGATGCCGGTGGGCACCGCCAGCACACCCCAGCCCAGCATCATCATCATCGACGAGATCAGCCGCCCCAGGTCCGTCTTGGGCGTGATGTCGCCAAAGCCCACCGTTGTCATCGTCGTGATGGCCCAGTACATCGACGTGGGGATGCTGGTGAAGCCGTTGGCCGGCCCTTCGACCACGTACATGACCGTGGCCATCAGCAGCGCGATCAGCAACACGAAGGACAGGAACACCAGGATCTTGCGTTTGCTGGCCACCAGGGCCTGGCCCAGCATCGTGTACTCGGCCACGTAGCCCGTGAGCTTGAGCACGCGGAACATGCGCAACAGCCGAAGCACCCGCACGTCGATCAGCACGTGCAGGCCGGGCACGAACAGCGCCAGCCAGGTCGGCAAGGTGGACAGCAGGTCGATGACACCAAAAAAGCTGCGCGCATAGACCCAGGGTTTTTGCACGCACACCAGCCGCAGCACGTACTCGACGGTGAACAGGGCGGTGAACACCCATTCGGCCACACCGAAGATGTCACCAAAGGCCGCGTGCATGGCCGGCATGCTGTCGAGCACCACCATCACCACGCTGGCCACGATGGTCAGCAGCAGAGCCTGGTCGAACCAGCGACCCGCCCGGGTGTCGGCCTCGAAGATGATGGTGTAGAGCGTCAGCCGCCAGCCGCTCAGGGGCTTGCCCAACTGTTGATCGGGGTGGCTGGCGGCGCGGGCGGCGGGTGGGTTCACGGGTTCAGGCGGTGGAGCGGGTTACGACTTCTTGCAACTTTCCCCCAGCAGGGGGGCGGGGGCTCGCCGGTCCCGGTGGGCCATCACGGCGATGATGCGAGGCTGCCCCAAAGAGGGCAGGTCAAAAGCATACATCTCAGGTGGAGTCATGAATTCACTGGCGACGAGCCTCCTGGCTGCCGTCCAGCTCAGCCAGGCCACGCGCCTGCTGCAGCTCGACACGGCGCTGCCCGCCGCAACCTTGCTCGTCGAGCGTGCAACGCTCACCGAGTCCTTGCACGCGGCCGAGCCCTTGCGGGCTGAAATCGACTGCGTCAGCACCGAAGCGGGCCTGCCGCTCAAATCGCTCATGGGCACCCGCGTGGCGCTGCGTCTGCTGCAGGCCGATGGCAGCTGGCGCACCTGGCAGGGCTGGGTGTCGGCGGTGGCACAACTGGGCAGCGACGGCGGGCTGGGCCGCTACCGCCTCACCGTGCGCGACGGCAGTTGCTGGCTGGCCCAGCGCCGAGACGCCCGCATCTTCCAGGACCTCACCACGGCCGACATCGTCTCGCAGGTGCTGCAGGCCTGGCCACAACTGCCCTTGCGGCTGGAGCTGGCCGAACCAGGGCCCTTGCGCGCCATCACCACCCAGTACCGAGAAACCGACTGGGCTTTTGCCTGCCGCCTCATGGCCGCCGAGGGCTGGAGCTGGCGCCTGGACCACGAAGCCACGCCCGAGCAAGGCCCGCAACTCGTCATCTTCGACCAGGCTGCCGAGCGCCCCGACCTGGGCGGCCTGCGCTTTGGCCAGCCGGGCCGCCACGGCGCGGCTGGCACGCTGGTGGGGCAGCTGGCCGGCAACCTGTTTGGCAGCTTCGCGCAAGACACGATCACCGAATGGGCCACCTCGCACGCCATCGGCCCCAACGCCGTGACCCTGGCGGCGTGGGACGAGCGCCAGCTCGCAGGCGTGGCCGCTCAGGCGCAAGCCAGCGGCCTGCCCGCCGCCGTGCCTGCGCTGGAGCTCTACCAAGGCCACGGCGAGCGCCTGCACGCCCACGGCCGCGTGGCCGACCCCCTGCACGCCAGCCCCGCCGAAGCCGAAGGCGGCACGCAAGACCTGCTCGACGCCTTGGCGCTGCAACAACAAGGCATCGACGCCGCCGGCGCGGTGCGCGCACTGAAACCTGGCATCACCTTCGAGCTGCTTGAGCACGACGGCCACGGTGCGGGCGCCGATCGCCGCTTCGCTGCCATCGCCATCACCCACGAGATGGCCAACAACCTGGGCACGCAGGCCGCACAGATCCTGCGCGCCACCGACGTCGAACAAGGCAGCTACCGCAACCGCTTCAGCGCCGCCCCCGCCGCGCTGCGCCTGCTGCCCTGGGCCCCGGCCTTCGCCTTGTGTGAGGCTCCGGGCCCCCTGCACGCCCTGGTCATGACCCAGGGTGAAGACCCCATCCACGCCGACCGCGACGGACGCGTGCGCATCCAGTTCGCCTGGCAGCGCGGCGACAACCCCCTGGCCGGCGCGCTCAACGGCCCCAGCACCCCGACAGGCGCGGCCACCGGCCACGCCCCGGGCGACGCCACCAGCGGCACCTGGGTGCGCGTGGCGCAA
>NZ_DCXA01000210.1:0-10223 GCF_002328915.1 Aquabacterium sp. UBA2148 | reverse complement strand
CGACCCATTCCACGGCCGCCCGCCGTGCGCCGCGCAGTTCGTCGACCTGAAGCACGCGCTCGCCGAACGCCTTTAGGCCGCCGTAGCGCGGCTGCAGGGCAGGATTCCAGCCGAAGGCTATCGCGTCGATGTCGGCCGCAGACAGACCGCTGTACGACAGACAGAAGCGGATAGCTCGTTTGGGCAGCGCGTCGTGCGCGTAGCGCTGGCGCGTGAACCGCTCCTCCTCGCCCATCGCGAGCACGCGCCCGTCGCGCATCAGGCAGGCAGCGGCATCGTGCCCCAGGCCGCCGCTGATGCCCAGCACGATCATAGTGCCTCCTTTCGCGGGTGCGCGACGATGCCACGATAGAAGGCAGTTGCCCGAGCCGTCACACTGGCGCGGGCAGCATACGTGGCCACCAGAGCGCGGTTGCCGGTCTTCCATGCGCGCTGGCTAGCGACCGGTGCGCGCAGGCATCGCAGGATCGCGTCAGCAATTCCGGCCGGGTCCAGATTGAGAGCATAGGCGATGCCGGGCGCGTTCATGAAGCCCGCCGGCAGCGTTGCATGCGGCGACACGACCGGCAACGCTCCGCAGGCCATGGCCTCCAGCAGCGCGTTGGGAACTCCGTCCAGTGGCGACGGCGCGAGCATGACCCGCGCCTGGCGGAGCGCGTCCAGTGATTCCGTATGGGACACCAGGCCCTGGACGCGCGTGCGCGCCCACAACTCGGCGGGCCAGTGGCCGCGCAGCCAGCGCAGGAAGTCGGGCTGGTGAGCGAAGAGCAGCCGCAACTGCAACTCCGGCGCGCGCAGGAAGGCAAGGCGCAGTCCTTCTGCGATTGCGTAGCCATCGACGCTGGGGTTGGCATAGGCCTTAGGCCACAGCACCAGAGGAGGGCGCAAGGCCTCGTCCTGAGGCTCAGCCATCTCCGCAGCCGACAGCCCGCCACCGCCCGGCACTGCGCCCATGCATCGCCGCCGCGCCTCGTCAGACAAGCCGTGGTTGGCCGCGAACGCGAGGTTTTCTGTGTTGTCGGCGATCAGGCCGTCGCAACGTCCGAAAACGGACCGCATGCGTGCCGCGGCAGCGGGGTCCTTGCAGTACAGCGTGATCTCTGGCCCGCCGCGCAGCTGCAGCACGAAGGGGGTGTCAGACTGTGCGAGCGCGTCGACCGTGAAATAGCCTGCGGCATCTATGCCGAAGGCGTGCACGAGGTCGGGCCGAAAGGCGGTTATCTCCGCGCGCAGCCCGGCGAGGGCCTGCAGCCGCTCCGCGGCGAACTCGTCCGGCAATTCGGCGAGTCTTGGGGCATCGAAGTCAGCGCCTCGCAGCATGGTGCGGTGCCCGTCCAGCATAAAGACCTGCGTAAGGGCGCCGGCGTCTCGGCATAAGGCCATCCAGCGGTTGTCGTGTATGCTTCCCCCGCCCACAAAGAAGATCCGCAGCGTATTCATGTGCGGGTATCCATCCAGACTAAAGCGGCCAGCACGGTGCCCAAAGGCTGGTCGCCTTCGAGGTGGCCGCTACAGACCTTGTCCAGCGCGGCTAGCAGCAGGTGCGGGTCGATATCAGCGCGTGCCAGTGTCTCAGCATGGCGGGCAATGAGCTGCTCCAGCCTCGTGCGGTGCCGACGGTAACCCCGCACATAAAGACCATCGTAGGCAACCTTGTGCGGCCGCGATAGCAGCTCGGCGGGCAGCTGCGCTGCAAACAGGTCACGCAAGATCTGTTTGTAGGCCGCGCCGGGGGCCTGTCGCGGCCAGAGTGTCGCGGTCAGGCGCAGCACGTCGGGGTGGGTAAAGCCGCCGACCCGGGGGCAACCCAGGCGCGGTGCTACTACCACGTCAGCCCAGCCGTCGTCGATGTGGGCACCGGAAAAATACTGGCGGTGGAACCCGCTCTCGCCGTCACCGAACCACGCCCGCACCGTCTGGAGATGGTCTGACACGGCCAGCCAGCCGCGCTTCCCCAGCCAAGTAGGACGCAGCTGGGTGCCGAAGCCGCTGAACTGACGGGCGGGCCCCATACCGAATATAGTGTCGCCGCCAAAGCCGTGGAACGAGACGCCAGCGCCTCGGACCGCTGCCGCAGCCAGCATCGCTCGGTGCTGTGCGAACCCCACTGCCGCCAAGCTGGGCTCGTCGTGCGGAGGCATGTCATACCAATGGTCGAACGGCAGCAACTCTGAACCGTCCAGCGCTCGTGAGGTGAGCCCCAAGGCGCGGGCCGCAGCGTCTATGAAGTAGCGCTCGCGGCGAAACTCGAAGTAGGGATAGATAATGCTGTTCGCAACACGTTGGCGGCCGGCCCGCTGCGCTGCGGCCTGCGAGGCGAGCGCAACCGAGGTCGAATCCAGTCCGCCAGAGAGTTCGTAAGCGACGGCCATGCCCGGAGGCGTGGCGTCCACGGCAGAGGACAGTGTGGCGACAATTGTGTCGGCCAGCGCGTGGCGCAACTCATCTGTGTCGTTGGGCAGACCAGACAGATCGTCGTGCAGGATCTCGTGGCGGGTGAGGCGGTCCGCGCGCAGTTCCACTACTGAGGCCGGTGGGATGCGGTGCACGCTGTTGAAAACAGTGTCCAGCGTAGCTCGGGGCTCGAATGGCCCCTGCACCGCATTAGCTAGGAAGAAGGCCAGCCAGTCACTGCGAAGCTGGTCGGCATCGACTTCGTCGAGCGTGTCAGTCATCAGCCAGTCCTGCCCCAATTGGCGCAGGAACAGCCGCGTCGGCGCAGCACCTCCGCGTACCGCGATGACGGCATCGGGCCGGACGACGACAAAGGCGTCGGTCAAAGATCCGAGGCGCTGAGCTGCGGCAGCAGAGTCATGGCCTGGCCCGCCCAAGGCGATCTGCAGCGCCACCTGCTGACTGGCCACGGTGGGCAGGCGGCCCAGCGCGTCCTGCAGCAGCAACAAAACAGCGTCGCCGTGGCGCTGCTCCGACCAGCCGACGCGCCTGAGCTTGAACCGCAGCGTGCGCGCCTTTGTGCCCTGGCCCCAGCCAGCGCGGGTCTCGCTGTTACGCGCGGGGGCAATCAAATTCGAACCGGAGCACCGGTTGGTAGTGTGCAATGCGGTCGACCGATTCGTTGGCCAGCCACTCGCCCGAGGTTCCGCCGTGTTCTGCGGGCACGGTCACCCACGCGTGCATCCATGTCGTGGGGATCCACACGCCCACATGAAGGCGCAGTGGAACACCGTGGCGGACCAGGAAGACGGCCTGCATGAAGCTCGTCTGCAGGCATTGGTTCCTTGGTGGCTCGCCGACCGAGCGCAGAAGGCCAAGCGCTTCACGCACGGCAAGAGTGCGTGACGGGTGAAGGCTGGCGATGTAGCAAGCAAGCGAGTCCAGCGCCATGAACCGGGTGGATAGCCGCATGGGCAGAGCAATGCGGCGCAGGAAGCAACGGCAAGCCTCAGCGTCGCGAGCCAGTACGGGCATCGCGCCGGGGTCGGGCGCCAGAGTTGAAAGAGGGTCTTCCGCAGGCGTCACGTCAAGGTCAAGCGCCAGCGGTCGCAAGCGGGCGCGAACTTGCTCCTCCGCGAGTTCCTGCCGAGTCAGGACGACCAAGTCTCCACTGCGCGGCGAAACGAAATACGCTTCCCCTGTTTCGCTATCAACAGCGCTGAAGCGTCGACTGCGCAATGTGAAATGCGGCAACCCGGCGGAGCAGCTGCGCCATCTCATGGACAGAGAAACCGACGCAAGTCAGCTGAAGTAGTAGTAGTAGGTCTGCTCTTTCTGCGTGTTGCCCACCTGGCGGATGGAAGCACGACCGGCACGGATGAAACGACGGGCAAGAAATCTGGAGAACCACATAGACATGTCGAAAACCTCAAAAAAAGATGCGATGGTGGCGTGCCCACGACTGCAAGACAAGCAACAACCAAAATGTAAGCGAGCGCTGTTGGGCGGTCAACTCTCTATAGGCAAAACGGTGCGCCAGGGTAGGGTCGTGCCACCCGACCTCGCGCAGCGCGCTGACCGACATCTCGCGCGATACGATAGGCATGAGGGGGCCGCGCAGCCATTCGTCGTAAGGGGCGACAAAACCGCGCTTGCCGCTGCGAGTGAGCAGCGCGGGCGAGACGCGCCCGTTTGCGACCTGCACCATGCGGCGCTTCAACGGGCTTTCAGCGTAGGACAGCGAAGGACTAGGCGCCACTGGCCAAGTCTGAGCTAGCGATTCTTCCGACTCACCAAGCGCATGCTCTGTGAGCGACGTGTCTAGCAAGGGCACACGCACCTCCACGCCAAACGCCATGGCACAGGCGTCAAGGTCGCGCAGCAGCCGATCAGCCGTGAAGCGGCGCAACACGATGCGCTGCAAACGCTCGGCCAGCGGCTGACTGGGACCGGGATCGACGGCGCGCAAGGCACGTAACGCCCCGCGGTGGACGGCCTTCGGCGGCAAACCCAGCAGCGGGCCTACCTCACCGGCCGCGCAGAGCGTGCAGCGCTGCATCCAGGCCTTGGCCAGCGCGGTACGGCCCAGGCTCACACGGCCGCGATGCGTGTCCAGGATGTCCCAGACCCAGGGGTAGCCGAATAACAGTTCGTCTGGGCCAGTGCCGTTGAGCAGCACGCGGATGTCGCGAGGCAGCGCGCGCATAAAGACGTACACGTTCGCGCCGTCCAGAGTGGGCTGATCTAGCGCAGCAATGAAGTGACGGAACCAGTCGTGGATATCGCCGGCCCGCGATTCAAGCCGGGTGTGGATCAGCCCCGCGCGGGTGGCCGTGGCCTCGGCTTCGGCGGTCTCGTCTAAGAAAGCTCGGGCGGACTCGAAGGCCAGCGTGTAACTGCGGGCCTGTGGCCGTCTCGCGGCGGTGAAGTGGGCCAGCAGTGCGGAGTCGACGCCGCCGCTGAGCATCAGATGGGCGTCGGGCTGATCGGCCAGTTGCGCGTCGACCGCAGCTTGCATCAGGTCGGCCAGTCGCTGGGTGGGGTCGGCCGCAGTATCGTGCCGCGCCCGCAAGGGACACAGTCGGCGCGACGAGACCTGCCCGTCGCGCCACTGCAGGCACCAGCCAGGCTCCAGCGCGCGCACATCGGCGAGCGGTGTGTCCGGCTCGGCAAAGCTACCGAACTGCAGGTAGTGGGCGACGGCCTGCCGGTCCAGCAGCGGCCGCGCCATGCCTGCTGCCAGCAGGGCAGTTGCCGTCGATGCGAAGGCAAAGCGCCCGCCTCGATGGGCATGGAGCAGCGGCTTGACGCCCAACGGATCGCGCAGCAGCGTGATGTCCGGCACGGCGCCGCGAGCATCAACAACGGCCAGCGCGTAGATGCCCTGCAGCTCCGCCAGCGCATCGACGCCGCCAGCCATGAAGAGGTCCAGCACCAGTTCCGTATCGGTTGAGGTGCGGGGCGCAGGCAGGGCGCCGTCCAGTCGGTGGCGCAGTGCCTGGACGTTGTAGATCTCGCCGTTGAACAGCAGGGCCACTCGCCCGCATCGAGAGTGCATCGGCTGCTGGGATCGCTCCGGAGTGTCGCGCAGGGCAAGCAAGGTGTGCCCCATCCAGACGCCGCCGAGTTCCGCCTCCGCAGAGCCGTCGGGGCCGCGCGGTGCCAAGGCTTGCAAGGCGGCGCGACGCTGGGGAGCGGCGATGCCGCCGGCGACGCCGATCAGACCGCACATGGAGGGTGCGGCAGCGGCATGCCGGGGTTCTACTTATTCTTGCAAAATGCCACATGGTCCGCACTTCGCCACCTTTTGTAGTCGCCGACGAACGCTTGCACAGCCGCGTGCTGGAGGTCGTGACGGTCGAGCAGTGCAACCTGTCGTGCCGCTCCTGCACGCACCACTCGCCGGTGTCGCCGAACTGGCAGGTCGAGCCCGGCCGCCTGGCGCAGCTGCTGGCGGCTCTGGGGCGCACCTTCAGCTGCGGCGTGGTCAAGCTGATGGGCGGAGAGCCTCTGTTGCACGAGCGGCTGGGCGACGTTGTCGAGGTAGTACGCAGCAGCGGCGTGGCCACCGAAGTGCACCTCGTCACCAATGGTCTGCTGCTGGCGCGGGCGCCGACCAGCGTGTTGCGCAGCTTTGACCAGATCAGCATCTCGGTCTATCCGGGCGTCCGTCTGGGCGCCGCAGCAGCTCGGGCACTCAACGCTATGCAGCGCGAGCCGCATGTGCGCGTGGTTATGACGCCAATGCCGGTATTCCAAGAATCTTTTAGCCGGAAAGGCACGACCGACGGTGCGCTGGTCCAGCGCATCTACAACGACTGCAAGGTCGCGCACGAGTGGGGTTGCTATACGCTCTTTGATCGCCACTTCTTCAAGTGCCCGCAGGCCTATGTTCTCAGGCGCATGACGCAGGGCGAATCTGTGGACTACGGCGAGGTGGGCATCGACGTGACTGCGCCGGGCGGTGCAGACAGCCTGCGTTCTGCGCTCACATCTTACTTGAACGATACGCGGCCACTTGCCTCCTGTCGCCACTGTCTGGGCACCTCCGGCGCCAGCTTCGCGCATGCCCTGACCCCGCGCACGCAATGGATGGCTTGGCAGGACCTGCCTACAGAGGCACTTCTCGAACCGGGGAGCGCAGTGTGAATGGCCTGGAGCGCCGTCTCCCGAAATGGTGGGCCTCCACGGTGCACCTCAATCGCGCTCAGTGTCGCCACCTGTGTGTCCTTCGCTGCGCGACGTCCGTCAGGGGCCCAAGTACGCGTACCACCGGCCGCTTCGAGGCGACGAGTTCAGCGCCACAAATGTCGCTGATGGGTCGATCTGCGACGGTCGCGGATCGCGATAGCCGTCACTCGGCCCGTTCGCATGTGAACGTCAGGCCCAATGCCCGGCTCCGGGTGAGAAGCCGTCAGCTAGGCAGTGCCAGCTCGTTCGACCGCATCTAGTAAAAGCAGTCACTGGGCGCGCCATGGTTGAGCGTCCGAGATCAGCCCAAAGCTGACCTATGCCCGGCCCCCAGCTACCGAGTACGCTGGCCCACATCAAGGCGCGCGCCGACGCTGCTCAGCGAAACCTAGCCTGGGTCCACGCCGCCGGTCACGCGCGGCGCCCAAGCCTTCGCACCAAGTCTGTTTTTCTCCGCCTCTTCGAGATTTTTCTCGCCCACTTCGAGAACGCATCGGCAACGATGTGATGCATTTGCCATCTGGCAAGTTGCACGGTGAGTGATTTCACAGTAACAGGCTTGCAAGGGATGGAAATCACTACCAGACGCCATGAGATGAGTGACTTCACTGCCACCCCTGCGCAAGCAAAGTCCTACGCAGGGTCTTGATTGCATGCTTATGGATCAAAGACTTAGCGGAGTTACATTGTGAGTGATTTCACTTACCGCTCCCAGTTCGCTTGGCTGGGCTTGTTGCCCTGCTCAAGAGCCGCCAGGGTCTGACGATAGACCGCTGATGATCAAAAAAACACCGCGTCAGTTGCCCCCACTGGCCGACATGCTAAGGGAAATGGGGGCTTCAATCCACGACGCCAGCCGAGCCCTACACGTCGCACCTTCAAAGCTGTACCGTTGGCACCACACAGGCACACCACGAGCCGCCGCGCTGGGCCTGTACTGGATGACTTCGTGGGGGGGTGTCCGAGCTTGTAGAGGATGCCGTTTGGCGAGCCAGAACAGCCGAGAAGCTTGCAGACGCCCGAGGCCGTGAGCTTGCAACACTGAGGGCGCACCTCCTGAAGCTGGGAGAGCTTGGTGTTGGCGCCGATTCAAAATTGAGCCACGGGGCTCAGTTTTCGGTCGGCGTCAACACTCATCTCTCGCTTGCGCGGCAGGCTGACCGTGGTCATCGTGACCCACAACCTGGCTCAGGCACGGCGCATCGCCAACTACGCTGCCTTTTTCTGGATGAAAGAGCGCATGGGCAAGCTGGTCGAATTCGGCCGATGTCAGACCTTGTTTGAATCACCTCAAGACCGGCTGACCCGAGCCTATGTCTCGGGCGCTGCGGGCTAGCGCAGGGGTGATGTCACATGGCTGGGTAAACGGCTCTGGGCCATGTGCGTCAAAACACGGATCAAAAACCTCGGCATGACGAGAGAGAAATCGGTGACTCGCCCGGTCTGATCATGTGCCGGGCTGTTCCGGCGTCATCTCAAGGAAACCCACATGACCGATGCACGCACCCTGCTCAAGTCGTCCGCCCTGGCGCTGCTTTGCGCCGCCGCAGCCACCGCCACCCTCCCCGCTCACGCCGCCAAGGACGGGATGGAAAAGTGCGCTGGCATCGCCAAGGCCGGCAAGAACGACTGCGGCACCAGCAAGCATGCGTGCGCCGCCCAGGCCACCAAGAATGGCGATGCCGAAGAGTGGGTCTACGTGCCCACCGGCACGTGCGACAAGATCGTGGGTGGCACGCTCGTCAAGTCCGCCAAGAAGGGCTGATGGAGATGGCCGCCGAAGAACAGATCGCGCATGCCGGCGTGGTGGCGACGGCAATGCATGGGTGTGGCTTGCGGTTCGCACACCTGCCTGACTGGATGGCCCATCAGCGGCCACCTTGCCTGCTGGAGTTGCACACCGAGAACCTGTTCGCCCTGCCTTCGGTGGCCCATCGGCGCTTGAGCGCTTTGCGTGAGCACCATGCGTTCTCGCTGCATGGCGTGGGGCTCTCACTGGGCTCGACAGACGGCCTGGACCCACACCACCTGCAGCAGGTTGCCGAGCAGGTTCGGCGCTACGAGCCCCTGCTGGTGTCCGAACACCTGGCCTGGAATCGCATCGACGGCACTTGCGTGCCCGACCTGCTCCCCATGCCTTTCTCGCTCGATGCCTTGCACGCGGTGGCCGCCAACGTGCAGCGCACGCAAGAGGCCTTGCAGCGAAGCATCGCGGTCGAAAACATCTCGGCCTACCTGATGCCACCGCCAGCGGACTTCGACGAAGCAGGCTTCTTGACCGAGCTGACCCAACGAACGGGTTGCACCCTGTTGGTCGACCTCAACAACCTGCACGTCAACCAGCTGAACCACGGGCACGACGCCTGGTCCCTGTTGAGGGGGCTGCCATCCGCGAGCATCTCGCAATGGCACCTGGGCGGCCCCACCGAGGTCGATGGCGCCTGGATCGACACCCACGCCAGCACGGTGCCCGAGGCCGTCTGGTCCCTGTACGACATGGCGATCGACACCGTGGGACCCAGGCCCACCATCGTGGAGTGGGACCAGGACCTGCCGCCTCTGCAGACCTTGCTGGACCTGGCCGAGAGGGCCCGCAAAGCACTGACGCGCCGCAGCACCCCTTCTTGCATCCGCTCGAACGCATTGCAGGAGCAGTTCGCATGAGCTCGCCCGGCATGGCATGTCAAGAACTCACCGGATGGGGCCGCGATCAACGCGCCTGGATGCAGGCGTTGCTGAGCCCCAACCCCATACCACCTTGGACATCCTGGCGGGGCGGCGTTCGGCACGTGGAGGCCGCAGGCGCCGTCTACATCAACAACATCCGTGCCAACGTCATCGCGGCGCTGAGCCTGAGCTACCCAGCGATGCGCCGGGCCCTGGGGCCGCAGCGCTTCGCCAGCCTGGTGGTAGAGGGGCTGCGCCGATTCCCCCCTTCAAGCGGTGACTTGTCGGGTCATGGTGGGTGGCTGCCGCAACTCCTGGCTGAGCACCTCAAGCGTGAGCAGCTCGAACCCGGGTGCCCAACATCCTGCCAAAGGGCTGACGCAGGCAAGCTGGTGTGGCTGGCCCGCCTTGAATGGGCGCTGGACCAAGCTCGCAGCCAGGACAGCGAAACAGCTTGGACGTGGGCCGACGCAGCCCATGACCTGTCACAGCCAGATTGGGTGACCGCGCACACTCGAGTTCGAAGGCCATGGCAGGTCTGGTCGCTGACTGAAGACCGCGCGGCCTTGCTCGCGAGCCTGGCTGAACACATCCAGGCCGAATGGTTGCCGGCAGACGCCTCGGCTTCGGCTTCGAGCTGCACGGCGCCAAACTGGCCCCTTGATGGCCCCTCCCCTGCAGCCCTGCTTCAGCAAGGATCCAGGTTGCTGGCGATTCAAGCCGAAGAGCGTGACTGGCTGCAGGCCTTGAATGCCGGTCTCAGCATCGAGATGGCCACCCAGCAGGTGCTCGCCAACCACCCGCTTTGGCGCCCCGACGCGATCGTTCACCTCAGCCTGTCACATGGCCTGCTGTGCCCCTTGCGGCATCGCGCGTTCGCGGGTTGACAGGCCTCCATGCAGAAAGCACCCATGCCACACACCATCCAGACCCTTTGGCGCCAACATGCCCACTGGCAAACCTTGTGGACC
>NZ_DCXA01000185.1:9105-11927 GCF_002328915.1 Aquabacterium sp. UBA2148 | reverse complement strand
GGTCGCCTACCTGGAGACCCCACCGTCGCGAGAACAGCTCGTGCAGTTGATCGCGGCCAGTGGCCTGTCGGTGCGAGACGTGATGCGCTCGAAAGAAGCGCTGTGCAGCGAGCTCGGTTTGAACGATGCGGCGCGCACCGACGCCGAGCTGATCGACGCGATGCTGGCCCACCCGGCGCTCATCAACCGCCCGATCGTGGTGACCGAGCTGGGCACCCGCCTGTGTCGGCCGTCGGAGCTGGTGCTCGACATCTTGCCGGCGCCCCAGCAGGGGCCCTTCACCAAGGAAGACGGCGAGGTGGTGATCGACGCGCAGGGTCAGCGTGTGCGCTGAGGTGTTTCAGGCTGCTTGGGGCGCCAGGCTGTTGCCAACCACGCTCCACAGCTTGTCAAGCTCTTCGCTCTCGTGAGGCAGCCAGCTTTCGTCCAGCCAGCAGGACACGCGGCGCAGCGACTGCACCCGAAAGCGCAACTCCTGGTGGGCCAGGTGCAACTCGTGCAAGTGCTCGCCCGCCAGGTGACGGGGGGCCCACAGCCCCAGCGCGTCGCACGAGCGCAGCAGCTGCTCGAGGATGGGCGAGACCATGCGGGCCGTGCCGCTGACCTTGGGTGACGCGGAGCTGGCGGCCAGCACCCACGACTCCCTCAGTGCAGCTTGGAGCCCGTTCTTGAGTTCCTGGGCGGCGTCCCAAACGACCTGCCCATCCGGGCAAGGGGTGATGCGCCCTTGGCCCTGGTGGCGCCGCGCAGCCTGGCTGGCAAACGACACGGCGGAGCCGTCGAACTCCCCCGGCACCAGGCGCACCGCCAACGCGGCGTGTTCCCAGGCGTCGGGCTGCTCCGAGCCCAGCACCCCCATGAAGGTTTCGACCGCGCTCAGGCGCGCACCCAGCCAAGACAGGTAGCGCACCCGGGCCGGGTAGCCCAGGCCGTTGCCTCGTTCGTGGTGTTCGCCCACGGCCCGACAGAGTTCCTTGGGGTAGTCCGTCTGGCGTTGCAGGAGCATCTCGCCCACGCGCGGGTGCACGCAGATGCTGCGCCAGGCTTCCGGCCCCAGCGGCAGGTCGTCTCGAAGGTAATCGGGCTGGATGTAGAGCTCGCCAATGTCGTGCAGCAGCCCGCCCAGCATGCTCAGGCGCTGCTGGTAGCGGTCGCCACCGGCGTGCAGCGCCAGGGCCCCAGCCAGCAGCATCGACTGGATCGCGTGCTCGTAGGCCTGTGGGCTGCTGCCGCGCGCAGCGGTCAACAGCAGTTGCGCCACCGGGTGCAGGGGCAACCGGGGGATGTCGCTGAGCAAGTCGCTGGCCCACGGGCTGATCGCGCTGTGCAGCAGCGTCAGGGTGTCCACCAGTCGGCGGGCCATTTCGACCATTTCGCCATGGGTGACCCCGTCTTCTGCCCGCAGGCAGGATTCCAGGGGTTGACTGAGCTTTCGCTCAAGCAGCCTCTGTTGCAAGGCCCGTGAAACGGGCTGGCCCTTGGCCCAAAGCTTGGTGCCGTTTTCGTCCAGGATGTCCTCCTGGGCGACGATGTGACACGATTCACTGGCCTTCATGATGGACGCCAGTGCATGGGGGTTCGTGACCCCTTGAGTCTGTGCCGTTGCCTGCATGTTTCGACAGTCACCTGTTCGACAGCGCGAATTCCCCGAGCAGATGCCTTGTTGTGTGTGGCCGTCGCTGGCGTGACGTTCGCGCTGACACGTCACGGGCTTCGGCCTGGCCTTGACACCTTTACTGCAACCGTCGTGCCAGGTCGGATTTGCCCCGCATCAGCCTCGTATCGAGCCTTTTCAAGCCTTTCTGGGTGTTTTTTGTGGACGAATTCGTCCGCTATTCACCCGCAGGGTGGACGAAATGGGTAGGATGTCACCTCTTGTCATTTGAAGTACCCCATGCGCGACATCCCCGCAGGCCTGCCAGCGATCGAACCCCGGGTGGTCGGGCGCGCGCCCGCCTTCCTGCACCTGTTGCGCTTGCTGGACCGGGTGGCTCACACCGACCGTGCGGTGCTCATCTCAGGGCCGACCGGGTCGGGCAAGGAGGTGATGGCGCAGCTCATCCACCACCGCAGCCGAGATCCGCTGGCGCCTTTCCTGGACATCAACTGCGGCGCTTTGCCCGAGCACCTGGCCGAGGCCGAGTTGTTCGGCTACGCCAAGGGCGCTTTCACCGGTGCCGTGGCCAACCACCCCGGCTTTTTCGAGCGCGTGGGCACGGGCACCTTGTTCCTGGACGAAATCGGCGAGTTGCCCCTGTCCCTGCAGCCCAAGCTGCTTCGGGTGCTGGAGACGCGCTCTTTCCGCCCCGTGGGCTCGACCGAAGTCCGCCGCTTCATGGGCCGGGTGGTGGCAGCCTCCCACCGCGACCTCGAAGCCTTGGTGCGCACCGGCCACTTCCGCGAAGACCTTTACTACCGCCTGGCGGTGTTCGTGCTCGACGTGCCGGGCCTGGATCAGCGCCGCGAGGACATCCCCGAGCTGGCGACACATTTCGCCTCGCTGCAACCCCGCCCGATCACCTTCAGCGAGGCCGCGCTGCAGCGTCTGCAGCACCACGCCTGGCCGGGCAACATCCGCCAGCTGCGCAGCGTGGTCGATCGCCTGGGCGTGCTGTCCGAGAAATCGCACATCACCGCCGAGGAGCTGGCTGACTTCCTGAACCCGCAGGCGATCACCGAACAAGTCGACCCGGTTTCGCTGGCCGATGCCCTGCTGACCCTGCCGGGTGAAGACAAGCTCGCTGCGGCAGAGCAGTTGCTCATCGACCGCGCCATGCAGCTCAGCGAGGACAACAAGTCGGCAGCGGCCCGCCTGCTGGGTG
>NZ_DCXA01000185.1:0-9059 GCF_002328915.1 Aquabacterium sp. UBA2148 | reverse complement strand
GTGTCAGCCGCAAGGCCGTTGAGCGTCGGCTCGCCGCGCGCAGCGAGCGCCAGCGCACCGCCGAAGACTGCCTGGAGGAAGCCCAGCGCCACATCCAGGCCGCCGCCTTCAAAGAGGCCGTGCCGCTGCTGCGCATGGGCCTGGACCGCGTGCGCAATGTGGGCCCTTCACCCGAGACCCAGCGCCTGAGCTACGACCTGCACCGCCTGCTGGGCGTGAGCCTGCGCAGCCTCGAAGGCTGGCTCAGCGCCGACGCTTTGCAAGCCTACGAGGCGGCGTTTCACGCGGGTGATGGCGTCGTCGACAACGCTGAGCTGAGCTCCATCCTGTTCGGCATCTGGACCACCCAGCTCATGGCCATGGACCTGGGCAAGGCCCGCGGCACGGTGCAGGAGATGCTGCAGCGCGCACAGGGCAGTGGCGACGCCGACCTGGTGGCCGAAGCCCATGTGGCCATGGCCAACACCCTGTTCTGGCTGGGCGACAGCGCCGAGGCCCTGGCCTGCCTGCAGCGCGGTGGCCTGGCGCCGGTGGCCGATCAGGAGCGCGGCCGCACGCAGGGCTTTGACCTGGTCGGGCTGGCGCTGAACTTCGAGGGCCTGGCCGCTTTCCAGGTGGGCGACTTTGCACGGGCCGAAGCCGTGCGCCAGCGCCTGGTGCGCCGCGCAGAGCAGACGGCCGAGCATCCCTTGAACCAGGCCATCGCCTTGCAAGGTGCCGCCTGGCTGGCCTGCCTGTTCGAGGACATGGACGCGCTGGGCCCTTTGGCCGCCGACCTGGAGAAGCTCTCGGCTCGCCACGGCTTCGTGTTCTACCTGGGCGTGGGCCAGATCTTCCGTGGTGTGCACCTGACGGCGCAAGGCCGCTTCGACGAGGCCGAGACCGCCATCCGCGACGGCTTCGAGGTGCACATGCTGCGCAACGGGGGCAAGCTGTTCTACTCCTTCCACGCCTGGAAGCTGGGCGAGGCCCTGCTGCTGGCTGGCCATGCCGCCGAGAGTGACCGCCTCATCAGCCAGGCCATGGACGTCTGCCTGGACCACCAGGACCGCGCCTACCTCGGCGAGCTGCTGGACGTGCAGGGCAGGGCGCGCCAGGCCATGGGTGACCTCGAAGGCGCCGAAGACGCGCTGCGCAGCGCCATGTCCACCTCGCTGGCGCTGGGCGCGATGCCGGCGCGCATCCGCACCGCCACCCACCTGGCCGAGCTGCTTCACGCCTCGGGTCGCACCCGCTCCGCGCGCGACCTGCTCGACAAGACCCTCAGGCCGCTCGACAAGAACGCCCCTTTTTCCGGCTTGCATCGGGCTTTGACACTGCTCGAACAACTCGCAACATGAGCCTCCTTGCGTAAGGCCCATGGTGGGCCGGGGAGAGCGCGATGGCGATGACACTCAGGCGGGTCGACCTGGAGCCTTTGCTCCTGGGCGGGTGTTTTTTTGGCAGCGGCGGCGGCGGCACGATCGAATCGGCCCAGGGGCTGGTCGCGCATTTCGAGAAGGGGTCTTACTACCCGAGCGATGAGGTCCGGGTGGTGACCGTGGACGAGGCCACCGAAGGCGAGTCCGTGATGGTGGCCTACATGGGCTCGCCCGAAGCCATCGACGGCGCTGCCTACCCGGTCGGGCCGGTGCTGGCGGTCGAGCAGATCCAGGCCCACCTCAAAAGCCAAGGCCGCAAACTGGGCTATGTGGTGCCACCCGAGAGCGGCGCACTGGGCTTCTCGGTCGCTTGCCTGGTGGCCGCCAAACTGGGCCTGGCGGTGGTCGATGGCGACGGGGCAGGGCGCGCAGTGCCATCGCTGCCGATGCTGACTTTCGCTGCGCGACACGTGGACCCGCGCCCGGCCATCCTGGTCAGCCAGGACGGCCTGGCGGTCGAGCTCGATGTCACACCGGCCAAGGGCACGGGCGGCGACCGGCAGCATCAACAGGACGTTTCGGCCATCGTCGAGCAGATGATGCGCCCCATCGTGGCCGCGCCCGAGTTCAAGCAGTTCGGTGGCCTGGCCATGTGGGTGATGACGCCCGCCAAGTTGCGCGAGGCCCTGCCCATCACGGGCACGCTGACGCGGGCCCTGGAGTTCGGGCGCTCGGTGCGTGCCGGTGCCTTCAAGAGCGTGGACGAGGTGATCAAGCAGCTGCATGACCGTTGGGGCGTGAAGGCGCTGGCGCTGTTCCCCACCGGTGAGTTGTGGGAAGCGGCCGTGGACACGACCGGTGGGTTCGATCTGGGCACCGTGACCGTCAAGGCCGGCGCGCACACGGCCGAGGTGCTCTACCAGAACGAGTCGCTGCTGGCCTGGGCCAGCGACCGCGCGCAGCCCCTGTGCATGGCACCCGACAGCATCTGCTGGTTCTTCGAAGGCGATGGCGAGGTGGTGGCGTCGAACGGCGACATCGTGCAGCCCGATGGCAGCCTGAACCCGGCCTACCGGGGGCGCCCTGCAACGCTGTTGGGCCTGTCGGCCAACCCGCTGCTGCGCGTGCCGAACGGTCTGATCCTCGACAGCTTCATGCAGCAGGTCAACACCCTGGGCTACCGCGGGCCCTATGTGCCGGTTGAAAAGCTCGCGGCCATGCCCGTTCACGCTTCGCATCAGGAGGTGCAACATGGCTGACGCCACCCGCCGTTTGCGCATCGCGATCATCGCGCCCGTCAACACCAGCCAGTTCAACGACCTGTTGCTCAAGGCCGTGGCGCCCGTGCTGCCACCCGATGTGGACGTGAGCGTGCACAACATCGACCAGGGCCACGACTGCATCCAGAACCGCACAGACTGGCTGGAGAACGGCGTCCCGGTGGTCAAGCTGGCCAAGTCGCTGCAGGACCAGGGCTTCGATGGCATCTGGCTGAGTGACTTCGACATGTGCGGCGTCGAGGCCGCGCGCGAGGTCATCGACATCCCGATCATCGGGGGCTTCCCGACCTCGGCGTTCACGGCGCTGGGGTTGAGCCAGCGCTTCGGCATCCTGACGATTTTGCCGAGCACCCTGGCCATGCAGCAGGGCCACGTGCTGACCTATGGACAGTCAGAGAACTTTGCTGGCATCGCCCCCATCGATTGCCCGGTCGATCAGCTCTCGAACGTCGATGTGGTGGTGGCCAAGTCCTTCCCGGTGGCGCTCAAGTTGATCAATGAGCGCGGGGCGCAGTCGCTCTTGCTGGGCTGCACCGGCTTCGTGGGTGTGGCCGAGAAGCTCTCGGTGCTGCTGAGCGAAGCGCTGCAGGCCTACGTGCCGGTGATCGACCCGAACCAGGCGGGCATCGGCTATTTGATCTCGCTGGTGCGCATGGGCATTCGGCCCAGCCGCCTGTGCTACAGCCCGGCGACGATCAACGGCTGACGCTTCCGGCTGGGCCTCCCGGGCCGAGCGATCCGGGTCGCCTGGGCCCCATCGCTCAAAGCCAGCCACCTGCGCGCGCCAGCATCAGCGCGGCGGTGAGCAGGCACAGCACGGCGAAGCCCCGCTTCATCCAGCTCACGGGCAGCAGGTCGGCCCAGCGCCGGCCTGCCAGCAAGGCCGCCACGGCCCCTGCGGCAAAGGGCAGGGCGAGTTCAAGCGACACCGCCCCGTGCCCGATGGCCGCGCCCACACCACTGACGGACACCAAAGCGATCACCGCCAGCGACGTGGCTTGCACGCTGCGCAGGTCCAGATCGGTGTGGCGCTGCAAGGCGGGCACGATGACGAAGCCACCCCCCACGCCCACCAGGCCACTGAGCAGGCCTGATTGCAATCCCGTGGCGGCCAAAGCGCGCGCGCACGGAGCGGTCCACTTCAAGGGCTCGCCTGGTGCGATGACCTGGCAAGGCACCTGCTCCAGCCGCGCGGCCTCGCCGCCAGGCAGGCTGCTGTCACGCCACGCACGCCAGCCCAGCCAAGCCAGCAGCACCGACATGCCCAGCAGCAAGGGCGTGGCGGGCAGTTGGTGCGCCAACCACACGCCCATCGGGGCGGCCAGCATGCCCATCAGGCCGATGAGCAGCGCAGCGCGGTAGCGCACGATGCCCTGCCGCAGGCCCAGCACCGCGCCCAGTGCCGCAGCCAGCCCCACGGCCAGCAAGCCCACGGGGGCGGCTTGTGCCATGGGCTGATGCAGCACCAGCACCAGCAGCGGGATGGACAACACCCCGCCGCCGGCGCCGGTCAAGGCCAGCACCAGGCCGACCAGGGCGCCCAGCAGGAGGGTGCTCAGCATTGCGTGCCTTGGCCAGCGCGGCTCAGCGCGTCTTGCACGTCGACAGGCCGAAAGGCAGGTAGGCCGGGCACCAGCGAAGGGTGCCGGTCAGGATGGGCACGATGCCGATCCAGCCCCACAGGCCGATCTGACCGGTGGCGGCCAGCACGATGAGGATGGCGCCCACGGCGATGCGAAGGATGCGGTCGATGCTGCCAACGTTGGGGGTGAACATGGTCGGGCTCCTGGTGGTCGAGGTTGAAAAAGGGGAGGGGCTGCTCGGTCAGTCGGGCATGGCCTGGCTGCACATGCGCTCGTGCAGCACGGTGAGCACAGCCAGCGCGTCTTCGCTGACCAGCTTGTAGAAGATGTGTTTGCCTTCGCGGCGGGTGGTGACCAGGCCTTCTTGCCTGAGCACGCCGAGTTGCTGCGACAGGGTGGGCTGGCGGATGCCGAGGTCTTCTTCCAGCTCGCCCACGCAGAACTCGCCCTGGGCCAGGCGGCACAGGATGATGAGCCGGTCGCCATGGGCCAGCACCTTGAGCAGCGCGCAGGCCTGGTTGGCCGAAGCTTGCAGCGAGGCCAGGTCGGGCTTGGGCGGGCGGGGGCGCGTGAGTTCTTGCGCAGGGTCTGTCATTTGCATGATTTAAATTATGTTGACGAATAGATTGTTTGTCAATAAAGTGATTGCATCAGCTTGAACCCGGCTCGCCGCAGCCGCCATCGGGAGTCCCATGAGCCCCTCCGCCGCACCCGCCCTTGTCCAGTCGTTTTTCGACCCTGCCACCAGCACCTTCACCCACGTCGTGTACGACCAGGTCGGTGGGCGCGCCGCCATCGTCGACCCGGTGCTGGATTTCGATGCAGCCAGTGGTCGCACCCGGCGCGACTCGGCCGATGCGGTCATCGCTTTCGTGCGCGCCAAAGGCCTGACGGTGGACTGGATCCTGGAAACCCACGCGCACGCCGATCACCTGAGCTCCGCCCCTTATCTCAAGGCCGAGCTGGGTGGGCGCATCGCCATCGGCGAGGCCATTCGCCGCGTGCAGGGCGTTTTCAAGCCGATTTTCAACCTGGAACCCGGTTTCGCCACCGATGGTTCGCAGTTCGACCACCTGTTCGCCGACGGCGAGGTGTTCTGGATCGGGGCCTTGCGGGCCCAGGCCTGGCACGTGCCCGGGCACACCCCGGCAGACCTGGCTTACGTGGTGGGTGACGCCGTGTTCGTGGGCGACACCCTGTTCCCGCCTGACGTGGGCACGGCGCGCTGCGACTTCCCTGGCGGCGACGCGAATGCGTTGTACGGCTCCATCCAGCGCTTGCTGGCCCTGCCGCCTGAAACGCGCTTGTTCATGTGCCATGACTACCCCGTCACCGACCGCGCTCCCTTGGCCGTTTGCACGGTGGGCGAGCAGCGCCAAGGCAATGTCCATGTGCACGAGGGTGTGGACGAGGCCGCTTTCGTGGCCATGCGCCAGGCGCGCGATGCCACGCTGGCCATGCCGCGCCTGATCCTGCCGTCCATCCAGGTCAATGTGCGAGCAGGGCACCTGCCGCCGCCAGAGGCCGATGGCCGCCGGTACCTGAAGCTGCCGGTGGATGTGCTCTGACTTGGTGCCGCAACACGGCACAAGCCCGTGTTCATGCGGGTGGGCGTTAGCACCAAAGGACGATACAGTCACCTTCGAGACCAGGAGGTGGTGATGCTCGGTCGGGCGTTTCGGTGGATGGGTTTGGCGTGCGCTTTGGGCGCAGGCGCGGCTTCGCTTCGCGCCGAAACCATTGTCATCGGCGCCGAGGACGACTGGCCGCCTTACAGCTATCGCATGGCCGGCAACGAGGAGCCCCAGGGCCTGACACCTCGCCTGGTGCGCCAGGCCTTTGCCAGCCAGGGCGTGTCGGTGCGGTTCCGCACGCTGCCGTTCGCGCGCTGCATGCTGGAGGCGGAAAAGGGCACCGTCGTGGCCTGTTTCAACGCCACGCGCACGGCGGCCAACGAGGCCCTCTACCACTGGCACCCAACTCCCATGTTCGAGGAAGAGCTGGCGATCTTTGCCAGGCGCAGCCCGGACACCTCGGTGCCCATGCGACAACTCGTGCAGGAAGACCTGCGCGGCAGCAGCGTGGGCATCACCGTGGGCTACACCTACCCCACCTCATTCATGTCCGACCCTCGCATCCAGCGCAAACCAGCCACGTCCGACGGCAACTTGCTGCACATGCTGGCCGCTGGTCGCGTCGACTACATCCTGGTCAACACCTTGCCCGCCTGGTACCGCCTGCAGATCGACCCCTCACTGAGTGGCCAGGTGCAGCGCGTGGGACGCATCAGCGTCGATGGGTTCTGGCTGGGCTTCACCCGGGCCAGGCCGGAGGGCGAGCGGCTGGCGCACGCATTCGAGCAAGGGCTTCGCGCCATCAAACGCTCGGGTGAGCACCAGCGCATGCTGGAGGAGCTGCATCGACAGTGGGCGCCGGCCCCCGTGTCGGCACCGGCTGAGGCCGCGAAGGGGCGACGATGATTCGCTAGATCTCGCGCCGACTGGTTCGGCAGGTGCTGCTGATCAGCGTGGTGGTGGCCTGTCTGGCCGCTGCCTACCAGCTGCACGCGGCTTACCGCAGTGGTCAGGACGACCTGGATGCCTTCCTGGAGCGCATCGGTGCGACACACGTGCCAGCCCTGTCGGCCAGCGTCTGGCAGCTCGACGAAGGTCAGATTCGCCACCAGTTGGCCGGCATCGCGCGCTACCCCGATGTGAGCCGGGTGAGCATCGACAGCGACCTGCCTTTCGCGGTGGCCCCGGTGGTCGGCCCCGTCAGATCAGGGTGGTCCATCTGGTCGGCCCCGACCGAGGTGCGCGAGTACCCGCTGCTGGCGCCCGACGAAGATGGCATCCAGCCCGGTGTGCGCGCCCAGTCGGTGGGCACCTTGCGCGTCGAGGTCTCGCTCAGCGGCTTGCTGGGGCGGGTGGGCAACATGGCCCTGGGCATTTTGCTGACCGAGCTGGTGCGCTCGGCGGCCTTGGCGCTGGTGTTGTTGGTGGGCGTGCGGCAGCTGGTGTTGCGCCCGCTGCAGCAGGTCTCGCGTTACGCGGGTGAGCTCAGCCTGGACCACCTCGACCAGCCGCTGCACCTGGAGCGCCCGCGTCACGACGGCCCCGATGAAATCGACGTGCTGGCCGGTGCGATCAACGACATGCGGGCCTCCTTGCTCGAACAGGTCGAGACGCGTCAGGCCATGGAGCGCCAGGCCCAGCAGCTGGAGGTCGAGAAAGAAGCGGCCGAGCTGGCCAGCGCGGCCAAGGGCGAATTCCTGGCCAACGTCAGCCATGAAATCCGCACGCCCATGAACGCCATCATCGGCATGGCCGACCTGACCCTGCACAGTGGCCTGCCCGAGCCGCAGCGTGGCTACATCCAGCGCGTGCGCTCGTCGGCCGACCTGCTCATGGGCATCCTCAATGACATCCTCGATTTCTCCAAGATCGAGGCCGGCAAGCTCGACATCGACACCGTTGATTTCGACCTCGACGACGTGGTGCGCAGCGTCAGCGAAATCGTCGGGGTGAGGGCCCGCGAGCAGAGCCTGATCCTGAGCTCCGAGGTGGCCCCCGACGTGCCGCCTCGCCTGCGCGGGGACCCCTTGCGCTTGCAGCAGGTGCTGCTCAACCTCATGGGCAACGCGGTCAAGTTCACCGCGCGTGGCCGCGTGGCCTTGCGGGTCGACACCGTGGCTTCGGCGGGTGAGTCGGGTGCGTCTGGTCAGGGGCTGCGCCTGCGCTTCATGGTGCAAGACACCGGCCTGGGCATGACCGCCGATCAGATGAGCCGCCTGTTTCAGCCCTTCACGCAGGCCGATGCATCGACGTCTCGCCGCTTCGGTGGCACCGGGCTGGGCCTGGCCATCGGCCGCCAGTTGGTCGAACGCATGGGCGGGCGCATCGACGTGGCCAGCGAGCCTGGACATGGCAGCACCTTCTGGGTCGAGCTGCCTTTTGGTGTGGTGGCCGAAGCCCCCACGTCGATGCCGACCGCAACCGTCACACGCCTGATGAGCCTGCCGGGCGCCGCCGACCACCCGGAGCTGGCTGGCTTGCGCGTGCTGCTCGTCGAAGACAACGAAGTCAACCAGGAACTGGCCGTGGCCTTGCTCGAGCGAGTCGGCATCCAGGTGACCTTGGCTGGCGACGGGCAACAGGCGTTGGCCTGCCTGAAAGCGGGCGAGTTCGACTGTGTGCTGATGGACTGCCAGATGCCCGAGATGGACGGCTACACGGCCACGCGCTTGATGCGCGAGCAGCCCGAGTGGTCGCGCGTGCCCGTCATCGCGATGACGGCCAACGCCATGTCAGGCGAGCGCGAGAAGGTGCTCGAAGCGGGCATGAACGACCACGTGCCCAAGCCGGTGCCGGTGGGCGAGCTCTACCGCAAGATCGCGGTGCGGACGGGGCGTCACCAGGCGGGCGGCGTTCAGGGCGTGGCCGCCGTTCGCTGAAGCCAGCGCGCCTCTGGCGGCACCGGGCCACCGTAGGTGATGACGACTTGCTTGTAGACCTGCTGCGTGCGCGGGTCGATGATGTTGGAGACGCCCCGGTAGCTGATCAGCCGCGTGCCCTGGCGGTCATAGACCAGCTCAAGTGGATCGACCACCAGCCGGAGCAGCGAGTCGGGCTCGACGCGAAGTTTGACGGCCGGGGTCTGCTCGAAGGTGGTCTCTCCCACCTGTTTGGCGCGAAAGCGGAAGCTGTCGGTCTGGCCCGCCACGATGAGCCGAAAGCCCACCGTCTCGCCTTGAAGCAGCCGTGGCAGCTGGTCCATCAGCAGGTGATTGAAGCCCGAGTCGGCGGCCTCCAGGCCGGGCTCGCGCGCCAGGCTCT
>NZ_DCXA01000179.1:0-2906 GCF_002328915.1 Aquabacterium sp. UBA2148 | reverse complement strand
CCGACCTTGCGCGAGCAGGCGCGCCAGCACGGCCCTGCTCTGGAACGGGCGGGCCAGGCCTTGTTGCGCGACTGGGTGGCCGGACAGACGAGCGGCGCTAGCTGACGTCCGTGCGCTGGACAGGGATTTAAAGATGCATGCAAAATGCATCTATTGATCCGCCATCCCTGTCCCGCCATGCTCGACACCCTCGTTCGCCAGACCGTCAAGGCCACCGCCCCCGTGCTCGAAACCCACGGGGTCGAGCTGACCCGCCACTTCTATGCGCGCATGTTCCAGCACAACCCGGAGCTGCGCGAAATCTTCAACCAGGGTCATCAGCGCAGTGGCGCGCAACAGCAGGCCCTGGCGATGGCGGTGGCCGCCTACGCCCGCCACATCGACGATCCCAGTGTGCTCATGCCGGTGCTCGAGCGCATCGCGCACAAGCACGTGAGCCTGGGCATCCGCGCCGAGCACTACGGCATCGTCGGGCGTCACCTGCTGGCCTCGATCGGCGAGGTGCTGGGCGAGGCGGCCACGCCACAAGTCATCGACGCCTGGGCCCAAGCCTATGGGCAACTGGCCGACGTGCTCATCGGCCTGGAGAGTGGTCTTTACCAGGCGGCGTCGCAGCAGCCAGGTGGCTGGACGGGCTGGCGCACTTTTCGCGTCGTGCGCAAACAGGCCGAGAGCGACGAGATCACGTCCTTCGAGCTGGCGCCGGCCGACGGCGGCACGGTGCCACCGTTCCGGCCGGGTCAGTACGTGTCGGTGCGCGTGGTGGTGCCCGAGCTGGGCTACCGCCAGCCCCGCCAGTACAGCCTCTCGGATGCACCGGGCAAGGGCCACTTGCGCATCTCGGTCAAACGCGAAGAGGGTGCGGCGCAGCGGCCTCATGGCATGGTGTCCAAGCACCTGCACCAGCGGCTGGCCGAGGGCGATGTCATCGAGGTGGCCCCTCCGGCTGGTGAATTTTTCCTGCACGAAGACCGCGACACTCCCGTGGTGCTGATCAGCGCGGGCGTGGGCATCACGCCAATGATGTCGATGCTCGAGCACTTGCACGCGCAAGGATCGAGCCGCGCGGTGCGCTTTTTCCATGCGGCGCGCGACGCCGGGGCTCAGGCTTTTGCCCCCCGCGTTCGGCAGCTGGTGGGCTCGCTGCCGGATGGCTCGGCTTGGATCGTTCACGAAGAGGTGGGCGCAACCGACGACGCGGCCGTGCACGACGCACCTGGTCAGCTGGACCTGAGCAAGCAGGCCTTGCCTGCCAACGCAGACCACTACGTGTGTGGCCCTCGTGGCTTCATGGCAGCGCAGATCGCTGCCTTGCGAGCCCTGGGAGTGCCCCAGGAGCGCATCCACGCCGAGGCCTTCGGCACGGGCGGGGTGGCGGCCTGACCCCTGCGGCTATGCTGCGCCCATGCAACTGACACGATTCTCCGACCTGGGCTTGCGCGTGTTGATGGACCTGTCGGTCCTGGCGCCCGATGCCGTGACCACGATCGCCGAGGTGACCGAGCGCTTTCAGGTGCCGCACAACCACCTGAGCAAGGTCGTGCAGTTCATGGGTCAGCAGGGCTGGTTGCACACGGTGCGCGGCAAGGGGGGCGGCATCCGCCTGGCCTGGCCGCTGCAGGCATACCGGCTCGGTCAGGTGGTGCGCGCGCTCGAGCGCACCACCGAGGTCATCGACTGTGCCGAGCCGCCCTGTGTGCTGCGAGGCCGTTGTTCGCTCAAGGGCTTGCTCGACGAAGCGAACGAGGCGTTCTACGTTGCGCTGGACCGGCACACCCTGGCCGACGCCGTGGCCTCGCCCACGGGAGAAGCCATCGTCCGCCTGAATCGCCGATCCAGGTCGGCCTGACACAGGAGCTGCACCATGGCCCTGCCCCACGCGCACCCCGATGACGTCGTCGATCTGCTGCCTGCCCCGGGTGCCGCACCCGCGCCGGTGAGCGTCAGCCTGCTGCGCACGGCGAACCTGCAGCTCTTGCGCCTGGTGCTGCCGGCCGGCCAGCGCATGCCCGAGCACCGGGTGCCCGGCGAGCTGACCATCCAGTGCCTTCGCGGCTGCGTGGACATCGGCACGCCGAAGGGCCCGCGCGCGCTGTCAGCCGGTCAGCTGGTGGCCCTGGCGGGCGACGAGCCCCACGACGTGCTCGCCACCGAAGCGTCGGTGCTGCTGCTCACCCTGTTGCACCCGACGGCGCCCTGAACACCTCTTCCTCACCATGCTCGCGCAGCAAGGCCAGCAGCTGCTTGCGCATGATCATGCCGGGCTTGTCCGATGGCATCGAGTACTCCACGCCGTGGCGGCTGGCGTCGACCATGGCATCGGGGTCGGTGGACTCGATGATCACCTTGTCCTCGCGCGTGATCTCGAAGTCGAAATCGATGAGCGTCTGCGCCGGGCAGTCGGCCTCGGTGTCGTTGCGGAACAGCCATTGCGCCACCTGGATGTGGCCGTCGTCGATCGGCGCCAGGCTGTTGATGATGATGTGGCGGATGCCGCTGGGGTACTCGATGTCGAGCCGGCGCGCAAAGGGCCGGTACCACTCGTTGCGCATGTGGCGCGTGGTGATCGGCTCTTTCACGCCGCTGACGCATTGCAGGTGCGGCGGGTTCACGGCCTCGATCACCGTTTCGGCGTAGAAGCCGCTGGCGGTTTCTTCGATGCGGTAGCTGCTGGGCTTGGGTGAGGCAGCCACGCCGAAGGTGTTGCGGTGCACGAAGCTGAAGTGCGAGTTGTCGAACGAGTTCTCCATGAAGCGCAGGCCGCTGGTCGCCCAAGTTTCGTAGAACTGGAAGATGGTGCGGTAAGCCGGGTCGTCGAACTCGGGGATGCTGGGGATGTCGTCGATGGGCTCGCCCAGGCAGACCCAGGCGTAGCCGTAGCGGCCGGTGCAGCGGTAAGACGTGGT
>NZ_DCXA01000030.1:2021-3059 GCF_002328915.1 Aquabacterium sp. UBA2148 | reverse complement strand
GGCCGATCACCGGCTGGCGCACAGCCAGACCTGGCATGCGGCGATCCCCTTGCTGACGCAGCCCTTGACGCGAACGAAGGTTCACTCAGCCCTGTGTGCCAGCGACGTCCCGCAGCCCACCTGGGTGCTGCCCACGCCCCTGAGCCTGAGCTTGCGCGGCACGGGTGGCATCGCCTTCGGGCTGCGCGAGACACCCATCCACCAGGGGCCGCTGCGCTTGTTGGCAGGGCCGCACCGCATCGAAGCCGGTTGGTGGGATGGGGCCCCAGGTGCTGGACGTGAGGTGCGCGATCATCACCTCGCCAGCAGCCCTCAGGCCGGCCTGCTGTGGGTCTTTTGCGATCGGCATGTGCCACAGGACGGCAGCAGCCCCTGGCACCTGCACGGTTTTTTCGCCTGAGGGGTGGCCATGAACACCGTCGATGCACGCCCTGGCTTGCCTGCCAGCCCGCTCGCAGCTCTGCCCGATTACGCCGAGCTCCACACCGTCACCAACTTCAGCTTCCTGCGCGGCGCTTCGCACCCCGAGGAGATGGTGGAGCGCGCGCTGGCACTGGGCTACCGCGGCCTGGCCATCACCGACGACTGCAGCATGGCCGGTGTGGTGCGAGCCCACCAGGGCTGGCAGGACGCCATCCGTGCCGGCGTGCCAGGTGCCGAGGGCTTTCGGCTGATGATCGGCGGCACCTTCGATGTGCACGAAGAAACACTGGGCGAACAAGCCCCGGCCTTCACGCTGATCGCGCTGGTTTGTCACCGCCTAGGCTACGGCTTGCTGTGCGAGTTCATCACCCGCCTGAGGCGCGGCGCCACAGGCAAGGGCAAGGCCACGCTGTGGCGGCGTGACATCCGCGCGGCCGATCTGGGTGATTGCGTGCTGCTGTTGCGCCCTCGCCGAGGCGCCAGCCCCGATGAACTGCTGGACCAGGCCCGCTGGCTGAGGAGGCTCTTTCGCGGGCGCTGCTGGCTGGTGGCCGAGTTGCACCACACGTTGGACGATGCGGCCTGGCTGCGCACCCTGCGAGCCGCGGCCGAAGC
>NZ_DCXA01000030.1:0-1944 GCF_002328915.1 Aquabacterium sp. UBA2148 | reverse complement strand
AAGCCGCCCACCTGCCGCTGGTCGCCGCTGGCGATGTGCGCATGCACGTGCGTTCACGCCAGCCGCTGCAAGACGTTCTCACGGCCATCCGCCTGGGCAAAACACTTCAAGAATGCGGCTTGAGCCTGGCACGCAACGCGGAGCGGCATTTGCGCAGTCGCTTGCGACTGGCCCAGCGATACCCGCCTGAGTTGCTGGCCGAAACACTCAAGGTCATGGCCCGGTGCGAATTCAGCTTGTCCGAGCTGAAATACGAATACCCAGAAGAGGTCGTGCCGCTTGGGGAGACCCCGGCGTCCTACCTGCGCCGCATCAGCCTCGAAGGCGCTGCCTGGCGTTACCCGCAAGGCGTGCCCCCAGAGGTGAGACAGCAAATCGACAAGGAGCTCGAGCTCATCACCGAACTGGGCTACGAAAAGTATTTCCTGACGGTGCACGACATCGTGTGTTTCGCGCGCTCGCAACACATCCTCTGCCAAGGGCGTGGCAGCGCTGCCAACTCGGCCGTTTGCTACTGCCTGGGCATCACCGAGGTCAACCCGGCGCAAAGCACCGTGCTGTTCGAGCGATTCATCTCGCGAGAGCGCAACGAGCCGCCCGACATCGATGTCGACTTCGAGCACGAGCGTCGCGAAGAAGTCATTCAGTACCTCTACAACAAGTACGGACGTGACCGCGCTGCGCTGACCGCCACGGTCATCCGCTACCGCACCCGCAGCGCGCTGCGCGACGTGGGCAAGGCCCTGGGTTTTGCGCCTGACGTGATCGAAAAGGTGGCGGCCAACCACCAATGGTGGGACGGCAAAGGCCTGCAGACCGAGCGGATGCAGGAGCTGGGCCTGGACCCCGGTGAGCGCCGCATGCGCCTGTGGCAAGAGCTCAGCAGCGTGCTGATGGGCTTTCCGCGTCACCTGAGCCAGCACACCGGCGGCTTCGTCATCGCCAAGGGTGCGCTGAGCCGCATGGTGCCGATCGAGAACGCCGCCATGCCCGAGCGCAGCATCATCCAGTGGGACAAGGATGACCTCGATGCACTGGGCCTGCTCAAAGTGGACGTGCTGGCGCTGGGCATGCTGACGGCCTTGCGCAAAACCTTCGACTTCGTGTCTCAGCGCCGAGGCGCGCCGTTCGGCATGCAGGACGTCCCGGACGACGATGGACCGACCTACGACATGGTCTGCCGCGCCGACACCATCGGCGTCTTCCAGATCGAGAGCCGCGCGCAGATGAGCATGCTGCCCAGGCTGCGCCCCCGCACCTTCTACGACCTGGTGGTCGAGGTGGCGCTGGTGCGACCCGGTCCCATCCAGGGCGGCATGGTGCACCCTTACCTGCAGGCGCGTGAACGCTTCAGGCAGGACCCCACATCGGTCACCTACCCGCATGGGCTTGAGGCGGCGCTGCAGCGCACCCTGGGTGTGCCCATCTTCCAGGAGCAGGTGATGCAGATCGTCGTGATGGCGGCGGACTTCACGCCCGGCGAGGCCGATGAACTGCGGCGCTCGATGGCGGCCTGGCGGCGCAAAGGTGGGGTGCACCGCTTTCGCGACAAGGTCATCACGGGCCTGATGCGCAACGGGCATTCGCAGACCTTTGCCGAGCAGATCTTCAGCCAGATCGAGGGCTTTGGCGAGTACGGCTTTCCGGAGTCTCATGCCGCCAGCTTCGCCAAGCTGGTGTACCTCAGCGCCTGGCTCAAGTGCCATGAGCCGGCGGCCTTCCTGGCGGGCTTGCTCAACGCGCAGCCATTGGGCTTTTACTCGCCCAGCCAGCTGGTGCAAGACGCGCGTCGCCATGGCGTGGTGGTGCTGCCGCCTGACGTGGTGCACAGCAACTGGGATTGCACGCTGGTGGATGTGCCAGACGGCTTCGATGCCAGCGACCCCGCGGTCTGGCCCCAGGCGCATGACCGGGTCGAGCACCGCACGGACCAGCCCGCCGTGA
>NZ_DCXA01000140.1:1422-3167 GCF_002328915.1 Aquabacterium sp. UBA2148 | reverse complement strand
CCAGCGTGCTGGCGTCGGGCCCGCTGGACAGCGTCAGGCCCATGACTCGGCTGCTGCCATCGGGGCGCGCCTCGATCTGCCAGGGCAGGCCTGGTGCGGATTCGGTGCCCGCAGCCCGACTGGCCTCAGGGGGCGTCGCTTTCATTCGATCGCCGCCGACCACCACCAGCGTGCCCAGCAACAGCGAACCGGCGACCATGCCGGCCAGGATGGCGACCTTGTTCATGCGCGCCAGCCCGTGTCGACGCGGTCGAGCTTGCGGATCAGCGCTGGCCACACGAAGGCGCCACCCATGCCGCCGGTCTGCACCTTCATCGCGTGAGCCACGCCTTGCACGATTTGCGGGTTGACCTCGGTCAGTGGCACACCGCCGCTTTGCGCGGCCAGCTGGATCTGGCAGGTGCTCTCGAAGATGTACATGTGCAGGAAGGCGTCGGCGATGGTGCGGCCCACGGTGAGCAGGCCGTGGTTGCGCAGCATGAGGAAGTTCTTGTCGCCCAGGTCGGCTTGCAGGCGCGGTTTCTCGTCTTCGCGGAAGGCCACGCCTTCGTAGTCGTGATAGGCCAGCGAAGCCAGCACGAAGGTGCTTTGCTGAGAGATGGGCAGCACGCCAGCCTGCTGGGCCGAGACGCCCACGCCGGCGCGCGTGTGGGTGTGCAGCACGCAGCCCGCGTCCTCGCGCACGGCGTGGATGGCGCTGTGGATGGTGAAGCCGGCCGGGTTGACGGGGAACGGCGAGTCAGAGAGCTTGTTGCAGTCCTGGTCGACCTTGACGAGGCTGGAGGCGGTGATCTCGTCGAACATCAGCCCGTAGGGGTTGATGAGGAAGTGGTGTTCGGGGCCGGGGATGCGCGCCGAGATGTGGGTGAAGACCAGGTCGCTCCAGCCGTGCAGCGCCACCAGGCGGTAGGCGGCGGCGAGGTCCAGGCGCAGTTGCCACTCTTCAGGGCTGACGTGTGCTTGCAGCGATGGGGTGTTCAAGTTGTTCTCCTCATGGTGGCGCCGGCCCTTCTCTTGGCGAGGGCCTGGTGGGGTGGTGCGGGGGATTTTGGCAGGCCTGGCTTCAGGAGCCGGTGCGCGCTTGTGTCGGCTGTGCCTCATCGGTGAACGCATCGGCATGCCGTTGGCGCAGCAGGTTCTTCTGCACCTTGCCCATGGCGTTGCGTGGCAGCTCTTCGACCACGAAGACGCGCTTGGGGCACTTGTAGGCCGAGAGTTGCTCGCGCATGGCGCGGATCACCTCGGCCTCGTCGAGCACGTGGTCAGGCTGGGTGGTGAGCACGGCCACCACGCCTTCGCCGAAGTCGGGGTGGGGCACGCCGATGACGGCCGACTCGGTCACGCCGGGCAGGCGGTCGAGCTGGCCTTCCACCTCGGCCGGGTAGACGTTGAGGCCGCCTGTGATGACGAGGTCCTTGGCGCGGCCAACCAGGTGCACGCGGCCATCGTCGTCGATGCGGCCGACGTCGCCAGTGCGGAACCAGCCATCGGGCGTGAAGGCCTCGGCGGTTTTCTCCGGCATGCCGAGGTAGCCGACGAAGACGTTGGGGCCGTGCACTTCGACATGGCCGGTCTGGCCTTTGGCCAGCGCCGCACCTTCGTCATCGACGATGCGCAGCTGGGTGCCCGGCAGGGGCTTGCCAACGCTGCCCGCCACGCGCGTGCCCTCGCGGCTGCGGCAGGGGTTGGAACACAGCATGCCGGTCTCGCTCATGCCGTAGCGCTCGAGGATGGTGTGGCCGGTG
>NZ_DCXA01000140.1:943-1367 GCF_002328915.1 Aquabacterium sp. UBA2148 | reverse complement strand
AGGATGGTGTGGCCGGTGCGCGCCTTGAAGGCTTCGAAGGCGGCGGGCAGCAAGGGCGCCGAGCCGCTGATGAACAGGCGCATGCCTTGCACCGCATCGCGCTGGAGTTGCGGGTGCGTCAACAGGCGGCCGTACATCGTCGGCACGCCCATGAACAGCGTGGCCTGTGGTGCGTTGCGATCGGCGATGTGCTTGAGCACCTCGCCAGGCTGGAAGGCATCGATCCAGCGCATGGGCGTGCCCGAGAGCAGCGCGCAATGGCAGGCCACGAACAGGCCGTGGATGTGGAAGATGGGCAGGGCGTGCACCAGGCAGTCGTCGTGGCGCCAGTCCCAGTGGCGCAGCAGGGTGCGCGCGTTGCTCAGCAGGTTGCCGTGCGTGAGCATGGCGCCTTTGCTTCGGCCGGTGGTGCCCGAGGTGTAGA
>NZ_DCXA01000140.1:0-875 GCF_002328915.1 Aquabacterium sp. UBA2148 | reverse complement strand
GGCCGGTGGTGCCCGAGGTGTAGAGGATGGCGGCCAGGTCGCCATCATGTCGGGGCGCAGGTTCGTGCACATCGCTGTGCAGGCTGGCGTGCGTCAGCAAGCTGCCGTTGCCTTGTGTGCCCAAGGTGAAGAGGTGACCAACCTGCCCGTGCGCGGCCAGCGGGATCACCCATTCCTGGTCTTCGGGGCGGCACACCAGCACGGCGGGGCGGGCGTCTTCCAGGAAGTAGCCCAGCTCGGCCGAGCGGTAGGCCGGGTTCAGTGGCAGGAAGACGGCGCCGCAGCGCAAGGTGGCCAGGTACAGCACCAGCGACTCGACCGACTTGTCCACGTGCGCGGCCACGATGGGCGGGTGACCGTTGCGCTGCGGCAGGTGCAGGCTCTCCAACAGGTTGGCCACCATGGCCGTGGCGCGGTCCAGGTCGTCCCAGCTCCAGGTGCCTCGCTCGGTGAGGATGGCGGCGTCCTGGCGCGTGACAGGCCAGGCGCTGTGCAGCGCGGTGAACAGGTTCATGGTCGTTTCCGGGGCTGGGTCGGCGCGGGTTGCGCCAGGCCGTTACGGTAACTCAAGCCGCGTCGTTCGCCGCGCGCGGTGCGGGTGGGGTGGTGCCGGGGTCCAGGTCGTGGCGGTGCAGGTGGATGCGGTTGCGGCCCAGGCGCTTGGCGGTGTAGAGGGCCTCGTCGGCCTGGGCCATCATGGCGTCGATGCCATGGTGCTCTGGGCGCCACTGCACGGCGCCGATGCTCACGGTGGCGCGAATGGTGTGTGCGCCAACCTCGATGAGGCGCACGTCCAGCGAAGCCCGCACGCGCTCCAGCGCGTTCATGGCCTCGTCCTGCGGCGTGTTGCTCAGCAGCACCGCGAACTCCTCGCC
>NZ_DCXA01000166.1:1050-3474 GCF_002328915.1 Aquabacterium sp. UBA2148 | reverse complement strand
GTGTGAGCCGGCCCGACATGTGCGGTGTCATGGCTCGGCAACCACTTGATTGGTGTTCAAGGGGTGAAGCACCAACCAGCTCGGTGATGCCCCGCGCAGGGCCGGATCACACCCACCCCACCTGCCGGACCAGCGCACCAGCCGACGCACAACACACCAACCAAAACCACCCCGCACAAAGCGTTTGAGCCCAGCCAGCGTTCAGCCCGTCGCCTCATCCGGCATCAACGAATGCAACACCGCTCGCACGAACTCGCTGATCGTTGGCTGCAGCGCCACCAGCCGGTCGGCCCGGTCTTGCTCGATGGCCTGCACGATCAGCTCGTTGATGCCCCCGACGATGGCCGTGGCCAGAGCCGGTGACAGCGACCGCTTGCCCGGCTCCTTCAGCCTCGACAGCTCCACCTGCATCATCAAAAACTGCGTGAAGCGCTCGCTGATGCGGCGCCGCATGGCCAGGCCTGCGGGCCCGAGCGTCAGCATCTCCAGGTAAAGCGCGCGCACCAGGGCGGGCCGCTGCTGCAGGTTCTGCAGGTAGGCAGAGGTGATCTTCTCGAGCTCCTGCACCCAATCGCCCTCGGCGTCGTAGCCGGTGGCGATCAAGGCCAGCACCTCTTCGCTCAGGCGCTCGCACAGGGCCAATAGGCAGGCGTCCTTGCCGTCGAAGTGTTCATAGAACGTGCGGCGTGAGACGCGAGCGGCCGCCACCACGTCGGCGATGGTGAGGTCGGCGTAGGCGCGCTCACCCAGCACCTGGGCCAGACCGTCGAGCAGCCGCTGGCGGGGGGCGCGTTGGTGCACGGAGCCGGTCTCGGTGGGCGTTGGGGACACGTGATTGAAGGGGTGAGGCAAGAGTTGGTACTTGACAGTACCAATTCGCAAGTCTAATCTCCGCCCCACTGGTACTCGAAAGTACCAACTGAAATCGATTGACATCAGATTCGGTTTGAACCGAGGAGACATCCCATGACCCGCCACCTCGTTGCCGCCGCTGCGGCACTCCTGTCTGCCCCGATGCTGGCGCTGGCCCAGGCGCCCGTTGGCGCCGCCGCCGCGCCCGTGGTCACGGCCGCTGCCGTGGGCACCGTGCAGCCCTTGACCTTCGCCTGCCAGCAGGTCACCTGCGACGGCGAGCTCTGGCTGCCCTCAGCCCGCGCCGACGGCAAGAAGCCGCCGGTCATCGTGATGGCCCACGGTTTTGGTGGCCTGCGCGACTGGGGCCTGGGCCCCTTTGCCGAGCGCTTCGTCAAGGCCGGCTTTGCCGTGCTGCGCTTCGACTACCGTGGCTTCGGCAAAAGCGGTGGCCAACCCCGCCGCGTCGTCGATGGCAAAGAGCACGTCAAGGACTGGCTGTCGGCGCTGGACGCCGTGGCCAAGCGCAGCGACATCGACCCGCAGCGCATCGGCGTCTGGGGCACGTCCTACAGCGGCGGGCAGGTGCTGGTGGTGGGTGCCGAGCGGCCCCAGCAGGTCAAGGCGGTGAGCGCCCAGGTGCCTTTCGTCAGCGGCCTCTCCAGTGGTTTGCAGTTTCCCCTCAAGTACCAGCCGCTGGCCACCTGGTATGCCCTGCGTGACCTGATGCGTGGCGATGACGAAGAGCCGGTTTACGTGCCCACCATCGCGCCCAATGCCTTCTCGGCCCTGGTTTGCGCCGAGTGCAACGAGGGCTACAACAAGCTCGTGCCAGCCGGTCAGGAAGATCAGAACAAGGTGGCCGCCCGTGTGTTCCTGAGCCTGCCGTTCTGGTTCCCGGGCGACAGCGCGCCCAAGGTGCAGGCGCCTGCGCTGGTCATCGCGGCCGCCAAGGATGGCCTGATCCCGGTGGCCAAGGTTCGCGATGTGGCCAAGTCTCTGCCCAAGGGCGAGTACCTCGAGTTGCCCGATGCCGATCACTTCTCGCCCTACAGCGGCCCGGCCTTCGAGCAGGTGGTGAGCAGGCAGACGGCGTTTTTCGTCAAGCACCTGAAGCCTTGACCGCCTGGCGCCATCTGCGGGGCGCTGGTGCCCTGAGCTCCCCCTGGACACAGGAGGCCCCCGGTCAGGAAACTGGCGCAGGCGGCCCCTGGCGACGTATCATGGTCGATTGTCCTGATCGCGCCAGATGTCCCGCCAGATGCCTCCCCCGAACGAGTTGACCGCTCCCACCGCCGTGGCCCAGGCCACCGCCCGGGCGGTCAGCGACCCATCGCTGATTCAGATCCGCGGGGCCCGCACCCACAACCTCAAGGACATCGACCTCGACCTGCCGCGCAACCAGCTGGTGGTCATCACCGGGCTGTCGGGTTCGGGCAAGTCCAGCCTGGCTTTTGACACGCTGTACGCCGAGGGCCAGCGACGCTACGTCGAGAGCCTGAGCGCCTACGCGCGGCAGTTCCTGCAGCTCATGGACAAGCCCGACGTCGACCTGATCGCAGGCTTGTCGCC
>NZ_DCXA01000166.1:0-962 GCF_002328915.1 Aquabacterium sp. UBA2148 | reverse complement strand
TGATCGCAGGCTTGTCGCCGGCCATCAGCATCGAGCAGAAGGCCACCAGCCACAACCCGCGTTCCACTGTCGGCACCGTCACCGAAATCCACGACTACCTGCGCCTGCTCTACGCCCGCGCCGGCACCCCGTTCTGCCCCGACCACCACCTGCCGCTGCGCGCCCAGAGCGTGAGCCAGATGGTCGATGCCGCCCTGGCCCTGCCAGAAGACACCAAGCTGATGATCCTCGCGCCCGTGGTGCGCGACCGCAAGGGCGAGTTCGCCGACCTGTTTGCCGACATGCAGGCCCAGGGCTACGTGCGCTTTCGCATCAACGGCGAGGTGGTCGAGGTCGCCGACCTCAAGCCGCTGACCAAGAACGAGAAGCACGACATCGACGTGGTGGTCGACCGCCTGAAGGTGCGCCCCGACATGCAGCAGCGCCTGGCCGAGAGCTTCGAGACCGCGCTGCGCCTGGCCGACGAACGTGCCATCGCGCTCGAAATGGACTCGGGCGAAGAGCACCTGTTCTCGGCGCGCTTCGCCTGCCCGGTGTGCAGCTACTCGCTGTCCGAACTCGAGCCGCGCCTGTTCTCGTTCAACTCGCCGGTGGGCGCCTGCCCGACCTGCGACGGCCTGGGCCACGTCATCGCGTTCGATCCGCAGCGCGTGGTGGCCTTTCCCTCACTGAGCCTGGCCAGTGGCGCCGTCAAGGGCTGGGATCGCCGCAACCCCTACACCCACAGCATGGTCGAGGCCGTCGGCAAGCACTACGACGTCGACATGGAGCAGCCCTTCGAAGAGCTGCCCGAACGCATCCAGCAGGTGATGCTGTACGGCTCGGGTGAAGAAGAGATCGAGTTCGTCTACGAGTCGGACGGGCCCTCGGGCAAGAAGCGCAAGGTCAAGCGAGAGCACGCCTTCGAAGGCATCATCCCCAATTTCGAGCGCCGCTTCAAAGAGACCGATTCGGCCGCCGTG
>NZ_DCXA01000076.1:10242-20173 GCF_002328915.1 Aquabacterium sp. UBA2148 | reverse complement strand
CGCAGCCCCGTGGGCCGCACACGCACCGCGCCCGATCCGGCCGAGCCGGTCCGGCAGTTGCGCATGGCGCTGGCCTCGTGTCAGCACTATGAACACGGCCACTTCAACTCGCACCGCGAGATCGCTGCCAGCGACGTGGACCTGGTGCTGTTCGTGGGCGACTACATCTACACCACCCAGGCCCCGCACCACATCAAGGTGCGCAAACACGTCCTCGAGATGGATCCCCACCCGGGTGGGCGCACCCTGGCCGATTACCGCATCCACCACGCCAGCTACAAGCTCGACGACGACCTGCGCGCCTGCCACGCGGCCCACCCCTGGTTGATGGTGTGGGACGACCACGAGGTCATGTCCGACTACACCGGCGACACCGCGCCGGGCGTTGACGATCAGCGTGCCTTCATCGCGGCGCGTGCGGCGGCCTACAAAGCCTACTTCGAGCACATGCCGGTGTCGCCGCGACGCGTGCCCTTCGAAGCCAGCATGCCCATGCAGGGTCGATACCGCTGGGGCCAGTTGGCCGACCTGTGGACGCTGGACACCCGCCAGCACCGGGACGCCGCGCTGTGCAGCGAGTGGCCGCGCGCGCTCATGCACGGCAAGCTGCTGTGGCGCTGCGATGCCATCCAGGCCGATCAGCGCACGTTCCTGGGACGGCAGCAGGAAGACTGGCTGGCTGCGGGCCTGGCGGGCAGCGACGCGAACTGGCGCTTTGTCGTGCAGACCACGCAGATCGCACCCTGGCCGATCCGCTCGCCGCTGGGGCCACTGACCTACGCCGAAGGCTGGGACGCGTTTCCTGCCGCGCGGGCCCGCATGATGGAGGCCATCGCCCAGCCGCGGGTGCAGGACGTGGTCTTCCTGGGGGGCGATGTGCACCGTCACGTTGCAGCCAACCTGCGGCTCGATCCCATGGACCGCTCATCGCCCATCATCGCCAGCGAAGTGGTGACCACCTCGGTCACCAGCAAGGGCATGAGCGAGGTGGCCAACGCATGGGTGCGCGCAGGCAACCCCGACGTGCTGCACATGCGCAGCGACCAGCGCGGCCACGTGATGCTCGACGTCACGCCGCGCGAGGTGCGTTGCGTGTTCCGTGGCACACCGCACCCGGTCAGACCGCAGTCGAAGCTGCGAACGCAGGCGACCTACGTGATCGAGCGGGGCAAGCCTGGCTTGAAAAAAGCCTGAGCATTGGGCGGGGAAGCTCGGCGGCTCAGCTCAACTCCTGCCGCAGCCGGCTGTGCGCCGGCACGCTGGCGAGCAGGAACTCCATCTGGTCGGCCACGATGCGCCGCCCGCGCAGGATCATGTCCTCGTGCAGGCTGGGCACGTAAGGCAGGTAGTACATCGACCAGCGCAGCTCGGACAGCGTGCGGTTGCCCTTGCGGCCATTGCAGCTGCGGCAGGCGGTGATGCAGTTCATCCAGGAGTCGACCCCGCCCCGTGAGACGGGCTGGATGTGCTCGCGGGTGAGGTCGTCGAAGGCGAAGTGGTGCCCGCAGTAGGCGCAGACCTGGCGGTCGCGGGCAAACAACTTGGCGTTCGAGAGAGCAGGGCTCTGGCGCCAGGCCCGGCTGGGAACCGCCCCGTGCACCGCGACGATGGGGTGCAATTCCAGGCGCGATTGCATGCCCGTGAGGCGTTGAATGCCTCCGCGCAGGACCATGAAGGGGTCGCCCAGCGTCCAGGCGACGCTGTCACAGGCATACAGGACCGCCGCTTCCCTGGCCGTGAGCCAAGCCTGCGGACGGCCTGACACATCAAGCTGCAGCACGTCCATTCGACCTCCACGAGGAGTGACTGCCCAAGAATAGAGCAGATTCCGTGCCGCGCTCAAGCTTTCGTGTGCACTCGCCGTGGTGCCTGACGCACGTCATCGTGTCGTCACATGGTTGACCCGCAGGGCCTGACGCGTCGGTTTGACGCCTTCCTGACAGAGTGCGCAAAAAAAATCACCCAACCCGCTACACAAGCCGCCGGATTTCTGCAAAATAGCACGACCGTTCGTTTTATTCGGAGGACCGCCCTTGTCAGATGTGCTGCCCCAGGACGCCAAACCCGCCGCCGAGGTGGCGCGCGAGCGTGGGCGTGAGCGTGGTGCACACAAAGGGCAACAGACCCGGGCGGCCATCCTGGAGGCGGCGCTGAACCTCGCGTCGCAGATGGGCATCGAAGGCCTGTCGATCGGGGCGCTCGCCGAGGTCACCGGCATGAGCAAATCGGGCGTGTTCGCCCACTTCGGTTCGCGCGAAGAGCTTCAGATTTCGGTCATCCGCGAATACCATGAGCGGTTCGAGGAAGAAGTCTTCCGTCCCGCGATCCGGCAGCCGCGTGGCCTGCCGCGTCTGCGCGCGCTCTTTGACAACTGGGTGGCCAAAGTGGCCACTGAAATCGATTCCGGCTGCATCTACATCAGTGGTGCGGTCGAGTTCGACGACCGTCCGGGTCCTGTGCGAGATGCACTGGCCGGCATGGTGCTGTTGTGGCATGGTGCGCTGGGTCGCGCCATCCGCATGGCGGTCGAACTGGGACATTTGCGTGACGACACCGATCCCATGCAGGTGTTGTTTGAAATCCATGGCCTGATCTTGTCGCTGCACCACGACGCGCGCTTTTTGCGCTCGGCTGGGGCAGTGGATCGGGCCCGCACGGCGTTCGAGCGACTCATCCAGTACTACACGCTGGGTGCGCCGTCGTCGTCTGGACAGGTGGCGCCCGTGGGTGCGACCGCACATTGACCTTTACCTACAGTCAGTTCAACTGCTTTTTTACCGAGGAGCTTCACGATGCCTTCTTACACCCCTCCGCTGCGCGACATGCAATTCGTGATGCACGAACTGCTCGGCGCCGTTGACGAACTCAAGCAGATCCCCGCTTACGCTGATCTGGACGTCGACACCGTCAATGCCGTGCTCGAAGAGGGCGGCAAGTTCGCGTCCAAGGTGCTGGCCCCCCTGAACCTGGTCGGCGACGTGCAAGGCTGCGTGCTCGACAAGACCACGCACGAAGTCAAGACGCCCGATGGCTTCAAGGAAGCCTACAAGCAGTACACCGAAAACGGCTGGTCCGGTCTGTCGGCCGACCCCGAATTCGGCGGCCAGGGCATGCCCCAGCTGGTCAACCAGGCCGTGTACGAAATGATGAACTCGGCCAACCAGGCCTGGACCATGTACCCCGGCCTGAGCCACGGTGCCCACGCTGCCCTGGAAGCCCACGGCACGCCCGAGCAAAAGGCCATGTACCTGCCCAAGCTGACCAGCGGCGAGTGGACTGGCACCATGTGCCTGACCGAGCCGCACTGCGGCACCGACCTGGGCCTGCTGCGCACCAAGGCCGTCCCCCAAGCCGACGGCACCTACAAGATCACCGGCGCCAAGATCTTCATCTCGGCCGGTGAACACGACATGGCCGAGAACATCGTCCACTTGGTGCTGGCCCGCCTGCCCGACGCCCCCGAAGGCTCCAAGGGCATCTCGCTGTTCGCCGTGCCGAAGTTCAACGTGAACGCCGACGGCTCGCTGGGTTCGCGCAACGGCATCTACTGCGGTGGCCTCGAGCACAAGATGGGCATCCACGGCAACGCCACCGCCCAGATGGTGCTGGAAGACGCCGTTGGCACCCTGGTGGGCAAGCCCCACCGCGGCCTGCCCGCCATGTTCGTGATGATGAACGGCGCCCGCCTGGGCGTGGGCAACCAGTCGCTGGGCCTGACCCAAGTGGCTTATGAAAACGCCGTGAACTACGCCAAGGACCGCGTGCAGATGCGCGCCCTGTCTGGCGTCAAGCGTCCTGACCTGGCCGCCGACCCCATCATCGTGCACCCCGACGTGCGCAAGATGCTGCTGATCGCCCGTGCCTACGCCGAAGGCGCCCGCGCCCTGGTGTACTACACCGCCATCGAGCTGGACAAGGAGCACAACCACCCCGACGAGGCCGTCCGCAAGGAATCTTCCGACACCGTGGCGCTGCTGACCCCGATCGTCAAGGCCTTCATCACCGACAACGCCTGGGAAGCCACCCGCCACTGCCAGCAAGTCTTCGGTGGCCACGGCTTCATCCACGAGTGGGGCATGGAGCAGTTCGTGCGCGACGCCCGCATCAACATGATCTACGAAGGCACGAACACCGTGCAGTCGCTGGACCTGCTGGGCCGCAAGGTGCTGGGTGACGGTGGCGCCAAGCTGACCGCCTTCGGCAAGAAGATCGGCCGCTTCGTCAAGGAAAACGCCGACAACGAAGCCATGCAGGAGTTCACCAAGCCCCTGGCCGACCTGGGTCAGAAGGTGCAAGCCTTCACCATGGAAATCGGCATGAAGGGCATGCAGAACCCCGACGAAGTGGGCGCCGCCGCCGTTGACTACCTGCGCGTGGTCGGCCACCTGGTCTACGCTTACTTCTTCGCTCAGTCGGCCAAGATCGCCCTCGAGAAGCAAGGCTCCGGCGACACCTTCTACAAGGCCAAGCTGGCCACCGCCCGCTTCTACTTCGCCAAGCTGGTGCCGGAAGTCGAAACCGCCATGATCACCGCCAAGGCTGGTCTGAAGCCCCTGATGGAAATGGACGAAGCCCTGTTCTGATCGACAGGCTGTCACAGGAAGGTTGCACGCCAAGGGCAACCTTCCTTTTTTCCGTCTCCATTCACTGAGTTCCTCGAGGAGAGAACATGAGTCAATTCAATGTGCGCAAGGTGGCCGTGCTCGGCGCCGGCGTGATGGGTGCCCAGATCGCCGCCCACCTGGTCAACTGCAAGGTGCCGGTCGTCCTGTTCGACCTGCCCGCCAAGGAAGGCCCCAAGAACGGCATCGTCACCAAGGCCGTCGAAAACCTCAAGAAGATGAAGCCGTCGCCCCTGGGCGTGGCCGATGACGCCGTGCTGATCCAGCAGGCCAACTACGAAGAACACCTCGAGGAACTGCGTGGCTGCGACCTGATCATCGAAGCCATCGCCGAGCGCCTGGACTGGAAGGAAGATCTCTACAAGAAGATCGCTCCTTTCGTCAACGACAAGGCCATCCTGGCCACCAACACGTCGGGCCTGTCCATCACGGCCATGGCCAACGTGCTGCCCGAACAGCTGCGTTCGCGCTTCCTGGGCATCCACTTCTTCAACCCCCCCCGCTACATGTTCCTGCTGGAACTGATCCCCACCGAGTTCACCGCGCCTGACGTGGTCGACAAGCTGGAGACGTTCTCGGCATCCGTGGTCGGCAAGGGCGTGGTCCGCGCATACGACACCCCCAACTTCATCGCCAACCGCGTGGGTGTGGCCGGCATGATGCTGACCTTCCGCGAAGTCGAGCGTTCGGGCCTGGGCTACGACATCGTTGACGACCTGACCGGCAAGAAGATGGGTCGCGCTTCGTCGGCCACCTTCCGCACCGCCGACGTGGTGGGCCTGGACACGATGGCCCACGTCATCAAGACCCTGCAGAACGGTGCCAAGGACGACCCGTTCAACGCCTGCTTCGCCAACCCGGTCGCTCTGGACAAGCTGCTCGAGAAGGGCAACTTCGGCCAGAAGACCAAGGCGGGTTTCTTCAAGAAGGAAGGCAAGGCCATCCTTCAGTTCAACCCTGAAACCGGTGAGTACGTCGCCGCTGGCGGCAAGGCCGACAAGGAAGTCACCGACATCCTGCGCAAGCCCGCCGCCGAGCGCCTCAAGGCCCTGCGCGAGTCCGCTCACCCGCAAGCTCAGTTCGTCTGGGCCCTGCTGCGCAACGCCTTCCACTACGCTGCCGTTACCCTGGAGTCGATCGCTGAATCGGCCCGCGAAGTGGACTTCGCCATGCGCTGGGGCTTCGGCATGAAGCAAGGCCCCTTCGAGATCTGGCAAGAAGCCGGCTGGAAGCAAGTGGCCGAATGGGTCAAGGCCGACATCGATTCGGGCAAGGCCCTGTCGAAGGTCGCGCTGCCCGCCTGGGTGTTCGACGGCCGCGACGGCGTGCACACGCCCGAAGGTTCCTGGTCGCCCAAGACCGGCAAGTACGTGCCGATCCGCAACCTGCCCGTCTACAAGCGCCAGGCCTTCCGTGAAGACGTGCTGGGCTCGAACGCCCCGAACGCCGCCACCGCTGGCAAGACCCTGTTCGAAGACGCCGCCATCCGCCTGTGGACCCTGGACGACGAAGTGGTCATCGCTTCGATCAAGTCCAAGATGCACACCATCAGCGCCGAAGTGACCGCCGGCCTGGCCAAGGGCCTGGAAATCGCCGAAGGCGGCTACAAGGGCATGGTCATCTGGACGCAAGACGGCCCGTTCTCTGCTGGCGCCGACCTGCAATCCATGATGCCCGCCTTCATGGCCGGTGGTGGCAAGGCCATCGCCCCGTTCGAGAAGCAACTGCAGGACTTCATGCTGTCGCTGCGCTACTCCAACGTGCCGACCGTCGCTGCCATGCACGGCCTGGCCCTGGGTGGTGGTTGCGAGCTGGCCGTGCACGCTGCCAAGCGCGTGGCCGCCATGGAAACCTATGTGGGCCTGGTCGAAGTCGGCGTGGGCCTGATCCCCGGCGGCGGTGGCCTGGCTTACCTGGCTCGCCGTGCGGCTGAGCAAGTCGAAGCGTCCAAGGGCGTCTCCGGCATGGTCGGCGCCGAGCTGATGGGCTTCGTCAAGGAAGGCTTCCAGGCTGCGGCCATGGCCAAGGTGGCGACCTCCGCCATCGAAGCGCGCAAGTTCGGCTACCTGCTCGACAGCGACGTCGTTGTGCCCAACAAGGACGAAGTCCTGTACGTGGCCATCGCCCAAGCCAAGGCCATGTTCGAGTCCGGCTACCGCGCCCCTGCCAAGAAGCAGTTCGCTGTGGCCGGCCGCAACGTGAAGGCCACGCTGCAGTCCTCGCTGATCAACATGCGTGACGGCGGCTTCATCTCGCAACACGACTACTACATCAGCTCCTGCATCGCTGACGTGCTGACCGGTGGCGACGTGGACGCGGGCACCCTGGTGACCGAAGAGTACCTGCACGCCCTGGAGCGCAAGCACTTCTGCACGCTGCTGGACAACCCCAAGACGCAAGAGCGCATCATGGGCATGCTGTCGACCGGCAAGCCTGTCCGCAACTGATCGATCGGAGACACACACATGTCCAAGCAACTCCGCGACGTTTACGTCGTTGCCGCCACCCGCACCCCGATCGGCAAGTCTGGCCGCGGCGTGTTCAAGAACACCCGCCCTGACGACCTGCTGGTCGCCACCATCAAGAACGCCCTCAAGCAGGTTCCCACGCTGGACCCGGCTGCCATCGAAGACGCCATCGTTGGCTGCGCGATGCCCGAAGGCGAACAAGGCATGAACGTGGCCAAGATCGCCGCGCTGCTGTCGGGCCTGCCCAAGACCGTGGCCGGCGCCACCGTCAACCGCTTCTGCGCGGCTGGCATCACCGCCGTGTCGATGGCTGCTGACCGCATCCGCGTCGGTGAAGCCGAAGTCATGATCGCCGGTGGCGTGGAATCGATGTCCATGGTCCCCATGGGCGGCTCCAAGCCTTCGTTCAACCCCGCCGTGGTGAACCTCGACGAGAACGTCGGCATCGCCTATGGCATGGGCATGACCGCCGAGAAGGTGGCCGAGCAGTGGGGCATCAGCCGCGAAGAGCAAGACGCCTTCGCGACCGAATCGCACCGCCGCGCCATCGCCGCCCAGCAAGCTGGCTTCTTCGACGCCGAGACCACGCCGATCGAAATCGAAGTGCGCACGCCGAACCTGGAAACCGGTGAAGTCACCATTTCCAAGAAGACCATCACCCGTGACGAGGGCGCCCGCCCCGAGACCTCGGTGGAAGGCCTGGCCAAGCTGCGCCCCGTGTTCGCCGCCAAGGGTTCGGTCACCGCTGGCAACTCGTCGCAGACCTCTGACGGCGCTGGCTGCCTGATCCTGGCTTCGAAGGAAGCCTGCGAGAAGTACGGCCTGAAGCCGCTGGCCAAGTTCGTGGCCTTCGCCGTCAAGGGCGTGCCGCCCGAGATCATGGGCATCGGCCCGATCGAAGCCATCCCCAAGGCCCTCGAGTACGCTGGCCTGAAGGCCTCGGACATGGACTGGGTCGAGCTGAACGAAGCTTTCGCTGCTCAGTCTCTGGCTGTGCTGAAAGACCTCGACAGCAAGGGCCACGTGCTGGACCGCGCCAAGGTCAACCCGATGGGCGGCGCCATCGCCCTGGGTCACCCCCTGGGCGCCACCGGTGCCATCCGCGCTGCAACGGTCGTTCACGGCCTGCGACGCACGGGCGGCAAGTACGGCATGGTGACGATGTGCATCGGCACCGGCCAGGGCGCCGCCGGCATCTTCGAGCGCGTCGACAGCCTGTGATCGGCTGACGCCAGCGTTTGACGACTGAGAAAGCCCGCCACCGTGCGGGCTTTTTCTTCGGCCTTCGCCGATCTCATCGCTGCCTTTTGATCACCTTTGCCTCAACCGACTCCAGGCCTGTTCCGATGGAATCGTCCCGCGTCCTCACCGCCGATGGCCACAGCCTGGCCGCACGTTGCTTCAAGCCGCACGGCGGCGCAGCGCGGCGCGCGGTCATCATCGCGTGCGCCCTGGGCGTGCCGCAAAGCTTCTACACCCGCTACGCGACCTGGCTGACCCAGCAAGGCTGCGTGGCCTACACCTTCGACTGGCGCGGCATGGGCCAGTCCGCGCCCGACAACCTGCGCCACTACCGGGCCAAGCTCATCGACTGGGCGCTGCAAGACGCCCCGGCCATGATGGAGCTGGTGGCCCAGCGCCACCCGAGCCTGCCCATCAGCTGGTTCGGCCACAGCATGGGCGGCATCCTGTTCGGTGCCATGCCGCAGCACCCGCAGATCGACCACGTGGTCACGTTGGGCAGCGGCAGCGGCTACGTCGAGCACCTGGCCAAACCCTTGCGTTACGTCATCGGGGCGTTCTGGCACGTCATCGTGCCGCTGAGCGTGGCCCGCCATGGCTATTACGCCGGCAGCCGCATCAACGCCGTGGGTGACCTGCCGCGCGGCATCGTGGCGCAGTGGAAGCGCTGGTGCGCTTCGCCCAAGTTCGTGCTCAGCGAAGGCGAGCACATCCGCCAGGCCTATGCCGACGTGAAGCTGCCGATCACGGCGGTGCTGTTTTCCGATGACACCATGGCCAGCCCGGCGGGCATCCGCGCCGTGCACCAGCCCTACACCGGCACGCGCGTTGACTACGTGAACCTGCGTCCGCAGGACGTGGGCGCGCGCAGCGTGGGGCACTTCAACTTCTTCCACGCCCGCACCGGCCCGCAAGGCTGGCGACACAGCCTGCCCTGGCTGGGTCTGGCTTGATCCAACGGACGAAAGGCACCATGAGCGCGACCGTTGACACCTTTGTCTTGCGCGCCGGCGACGGCCACGGGCTGGCCGCGCGCGCCTACGTGCCCGCGGGCGAGGTGCGCCGCGCGGTGTTGATCGGTGCCGCCATGGGCGTGCCCCAGCGCTTTTATCAGGCCTTCGCCACCTGGCTGGCCGAGCAGGGCGTGGCTGTGCTGACTTTCGACTGGCGTGGCACGGGTGACTCGGCCCCGCGCAGCCTGCGTGGTTTCAAGGCCAGCATCACCGACTGGGCCATGCAAGACCTGCCCGCTGCGGCCGATGCCTTGTGCGCGCGCTGGCCCGATGCGCCCCGCACCTTCCTGGGCCACAGCCTGGGCGGCCAACTGTTTGGCTGGCTGGCGCAGCCCGAGCGCTTCGAGCGCGTGCTGACGGTGGCCAGTGGCAACGGCTACTGGCGCATGAACGCACCTGCTGTGCGACGCAAGGCGCCACTGCTGTGGTGGGTGCTGGCGCCCGTGGGCATCGCGCTGGCTGGCTACTTCCCGGGCAAGCGCCTGGGCGCCGTGGGCGACTTGCCTGCTGCGGCCATGTGGCAGTGGCGCCGCTGGTGCCTGCACCCCGACTACGTTGGCTCCGAAGGGCCGGCGCTGCGCGAGCC
>NZ_DCXA01000076.1:0-10179 GCF_002328915.1 Aquabacterium sp. UBA2148 | reverse complement strand
CCGCCATCCGCCAGCCCATCACGGCCGTGCTCATGGAGGACGACGAGCTCATCAGCCCGGATGGCATCCGCGCGCTGTATCGCCTGTACGCGGGTGCCCAGCTTCGTTTCGAGTCCCTGCACCCCCACGCCCACGGGCTGAAACGGCTGGGCCATTTCGGCCTGTTCCAGCCCCATGCTTCGAAGCTGTGGCCGCAGGCGCTGCGCTGGCTCGAAGCCTGACACCATCTTTTTGCCCCCACTGCCTTTCACAACGAGGAGACACCCATGTCCAACGACATCCTGGCCCACCGCGAAGGCGGCATCCTGACGCTGACCTTCAACCGCCTCGACAAGAAGAACGCCATCACCACGGTGATGTACACCCGCCTGGCGCAAGAGCTGGAGCAGGCCTGCGAAGACGACGCCGTGCGCGTGGCCGTGATCCAGGGCGACGTGAGCTGCTTCACCGCCGGCAACGACCTGGCCGACTTCCTGAACAACCCGCCGAACATGGCCGCTGACGCGGAGCCGGCACCGGTGGTGCGCTTCCTCAACGTGCTGCGCACCTTCCCCAAGCCCATCGTCGCCGCCGTGGCCGGCCCGGCCGTGGGCATCGGCACCACGCTGCTGCTGCACTGCGACCTGGTCTACGCCGGTGACAACGCCGCTTTCAGCCTGCCCTTCGTGAACCTGGGCCTGTGCCCCGAAGCCGGATCGGCCCTGCTGCTGCCTTCGCTGGTGGGCTACCCGCGCGCCGCCGAGAAGCTGATGCTGGGCGAGGCCTTCTACGCCGAAGAGGCCGTGGAGATGGGCATCGTCAACCGCATCCTGCCGCCGCAGGAGGTCAATGCCTACGCTCAAGGTCAGGCCACCAAGCTGGCCGCCAAGCCGCTGGCCGCGCTGCGCGCCACCAAGGCCGTCATGAAGATGGGCCAGGTGGGCCTCAAGGCCATCATGGACGAGGAGCTCAAGCTCTTCGGTGCGCTGCTGCGCGGCCCGGCCGCCAAGGAAGCCATCAGCGCCGTGATGGAAAAGCGCAAGCCCAACTTCCAGGGCATGTGAGCGCAACAGGTGATCGGGTGGGCGTGGCCTCGTGCCCGTCCACGCTGCTCACCGTTGGCGATGCAAGGGGGCGCGACGGGCGCTTGAGCCGTCAAGGCCCCTGAAAGCCACCCTGGCGAAACGTCAGCACCAGGGTGTCGCGCCAGCCATGCTCGCCCAGCGGCTGGATGGGCGTGGACTCGTGGATCACGCGCTCGTCGTCGAGCAGCAGCGTGCTCCAGGGCTGGTCGAGCGTGAAGCGCACGCCTTGCGGGCCATCGGCCTCGAACACGCGCGTTTCACCGCCCTTGATGCCGTGGCGGCCCAGCATGATCACGGCCACGAAGTCGACGCCATCGCGGTGGGCGCCTTCCGGCGTGGGGCGGCCGATGCCGCCGGTGGTGTCGACGCGGAACTGGTGCGCCTCGATGTACCAGGCGGGCACGGGCTTGACGCCAGCCAGGAAGCCTCCGAGCTTGCGCAGCAGGGCTCGCCACATCGGGTGCTGCGCGATGCCGTCGGGCACGGGCTCGAACCAGCGCTCGAAGCCGCCGTGCAGCGCGTTGTAGGTCACCGGTTGCCAGTGGGCCCGGTGCGGCGTCTGCGTGAGCGTTTGTGCCGCCGTGTCGTACACGAAGCAGCTGTGCCGGCGAAAGCGGTAGTGCCCGCCATCGCGCAGGTGCGTGTCGGGCGGCAGCTCGTTCCAGCTGGCGTGCAGGGCCTCGGCCTGGGCCGCGTCAGCGGGCAGCCAGGGGTAGAGCAGCGTGGTGGGCAGCAGGGCCCAGCCCTCGGAGGTCAACGACGAAGAAACCTCACCCAGGTTGGTGGGGGTGGCGATGGTGCGCATGGCGATGTGGGAGTCAGGCGGGCTGAGCCGGGCGAGGGCGCCCGTCGCGGTCGATGGCCACGTAGGTGACGTTGGCCTCGGTGACCTTCACCAGGATCGGGTCGGAGGGGCGGCGCTCGGCCCAGACCTCGACGTGCACGGTGATGGAGGTGCGGCCGATCTTCTCGACGCGGGCGTAGAAGCTCAGCAGGTCACCGACCGACACCGCATTGCGGAACACGAACTCGTTGACGGCGATGGTGGCGACGCGGCCGCGCGAGATGCGCGCGGGCAGCACGCAGGCGGCGAGGTCGACCTGCGCCATGATCCAGCCGCCGAAGATGTCGCCGTTGCCGTTGGCGTCTTTGGGCATGGGCATGACGCGCATGACCAGCTCCATCTCGGGATGCAGGTCGGGCGGGGTCATCAGGGCGGGGCTGGTCGGTTGGGTCATGGGCGTGCCAAAACTGGGTGGGCCAAAGCGGGGTGAGCCAAAGCCGTCGACAATGGACGGTCTCGTTTGTTGGTACGCCATTGTTCCAGAATGCGCCGATTCGCACAGGCTTCAAGTCAAACCCCTGTCACCTCAGGTCCCAACCCGGGGCCCGCCCGCAGTGACCGCGACACGCTCGCCCGGCTGTGGCCCTACCTGTGGGCCTACAAGTGGCGAGTGGTGGCGGCGCTGGCCTTCATGGTGGGCGCCAAGCTGGCCAACGTGGGCGTGCCCGTGTTGCTCAAGGACCTGGTCGACACGCTGGCGCCCAAGGCGGGCAGCGCCGAGGCCCTGCTGGCGGTGCCTGTGGGTTTGCTGCTGGCGTATGGTCTGCTGCGCCTGTCCACTTCGGTGTTCGCCGAGTTGCGCGAGCTGGTCTTTGCCAAGGCCACCGAGGGCGCGGCGCGCAGCATCTCGCTTCAGGTGTTCGGCCACCTGCACGCCATGAGCCTGCGCTTTCACCTCGAGCGCCAGACCGGCGGCATGACCCGCGACATCGAGCGCGGCACGCGGGCCGTGCACTCGCTGATCTCGTACTCGCTCTACAGCATCATCCCCACGCTGATCGAGGTCACGCTGGTGCTCTCGCTGCTGGCCATCAAGTTCGACATGGCCTTTGCATGGATCACGCTGGCTGCGCTGGTGTTCTATGTGGCCTTCACGGTGACGCTGACGCAGTGGCGCACGCGCTTTCGGCGCGAGATGAACGAGCTGGACTCCAAGGCCCACACGCGCGCCATCGACTCGCTGCTGAACTACGAAACCGTCAAGTACTTCAACAATGAGGCCTTTGAAGCGCGGCGCTACGACGAGGCACTCGAACGCCTGCGCCGCGCCGGGGTCAAGTCGCAGCAAACGCTGTCGCTGCTCAACGCAGGTCAGCAAACCATCATCGCCATCGGCCTGATCGCCATGCTCTGGCGGGCCACACAGGGCGTGGTCGAAGGGCGCATGACGGTGGGCGACCTGGTCATGGTCAACGCCTTCATGATCCAGCTCTACATCCCGCTGAACTTCCTGGGCGTGATTTACCGCGAGATCAAGCAGTCGCTCACCGACCTGGACAAGATGTTCACGCTGCTCGAGCGCGAGCGCGAGGTGGCCGATGCCCCCGATGCCCGGCCGCTGCTGCTCAAGGGCCCGCCATCGGTGCGCTTTGATCACGTCGATTTCGCCTATGACCCCGAGCGAGCCATCCTGCACGACGTGAGCTTCGAGATCCCGGCGGGCAAGACGGTGGCGGTGGTCGGCCCATCGGGCTCGGGCAAGTCGACGCTGGCGCGGCTGCTCTACCGCTTCTACGACGTGCAGGGCGGGCGCATCACCATCAACGGCCATGACGTCACCAGCATCACGCAGGACAGCCTGAGGCGCGCCATCGGCATCGTGCCGCAGGACACCGTGCTGTTCAACGACACCGTGGCCTACAACATCGCCTACGGCCGGCCCGAGTCCTCGCAGGACGAGGTGATCCAGGCCGCGCAGGCGGCGCACATCCACGGGTTCATCGCGTCCACGCCCAAGGGCTACGACACCATCGTCGGCGAGCGGGGGCTGAAGCTTTCCGGGGGCGAGAAACAGCGTGTGGCCATCGCGCGCACGCTGCTCAAGGACCCGCCGATCCTGGTGTTCGACGAGGCGACCTCGGCGCTGGACTCGGCCAACGAGCGCGCCATCCAGGCCGAGCTGGCGGCGGTGGGCGAGGGCAAGACGGTGCTGGTGATCGCGCACCGCCTCTCGACCATCGTGAACGCGCACGAGATCCTGGTGATGGAGGCAGGGCGCGTCATCGAGCGGGGCACCCACCCGGTGCTGCTGGCGGCCAATGGGCGCTATGCGCAGATGTGGCGCTTGCAGCAGGCCTCGGGTGATTCAGCCGGGGCGGTTTGAGCTCAGCCCTGTGTGCGCGCGCAGGTGCTGTGCGCCGCCTCGGATCAGGGTTGAATGGCCATGCCCAGCACGGTGCCCAGGCGGTCGCGCTCGCGCGCGGGGCCGATCAGGCCGATGAGCTTGGCCTGACCTGTCTTCAAGTCGATGGTGTAGAGGCGCGAAGTGGTCGAGCCGATGCGCCCGGTCACCAGGTAGGCGTTGTTCTTGACGTCGTCGATGTCCAGCGAGGCGTGGTCGAACGAATGCACGCCCAACGGGCCCACCGTGCGCAGCTCGCCCGTGTTGGGCGAGACCACCGGGGTGGCGCCCTCCGGTGAGCCCTGCATGACCAGGTGGCCTGCCCGCGCGTCGATGGCGTAGTTGGTGGTGATCTTTTCGTTGTCCTGGTTGTAGGTGTAGCCGGCCGCCACGATGCGAGGGGCGCTGCCGGCTTGCTCGTCGCCATCGGCGTAGCGCAGGGCCCCGTCAGGTTGCACGCCGTCCACATCGGGCTGGCCATCGACCTGGGCACCCGTGTCGGGGTGCAGGCGCAGGTTGTCTCCCCGGTCGCCGACCACGCGGATGCGGTCCACCGCCGGGTTGAAGTCGAAGCCGAAGGTGCGTGCCTGCGGCAGCTTCACGCCCGAACCAATGGCCTGGACCGCGCCGCTGTCGGGGTTGATGCGCAGCAGGCGGCCGCGCGTGCTCAGGGCAAACAACTCTCCGCGAGCGACCCGGAAGTCCATGCCGAGGATGCTCTCGCCTGGCAGCAGGCCTGTCAGGTGCACGCGGCTGAGCAACTCTTCGGGGCGATCGGCCTGGAAGCTGATCAGGCGGTGGCTGGCGGTGATGGCAAGCAGCCGCTCCTGTCGCGGGGTGGCCTCGGCGCGAACTTCTTCAGGTTGCGCCTGGACGCGGGCGGAGGGCTCTGCAGGCCCACCTTTGAGCCAGTCGGGCACCCATGCGCAGCCACCCAGGCTCAGCGTGCCCAGCAAGCTGGCGGTGATCAGCAGCGCGCGAGCGCGAGGGTGGGGCTGCAGCGGTGTTGGCGACAGATCGGGCATGGTGCTCCTCGATGGGGTGGGCGTCGGCGGCTGGGCGCTCAGTTGGCGATGCCTGCGGCTTTCAGGGCTTGTTCGGGCTCAGCTGGATGAAGGGCGTGGCCCCACCTGTGACCTGCGGCAAGTTGCCATCCCATTTGCGGATGGCCTCGCGTTCGTTCTCGATCTTGCGCAGGGCCAACAGGTCGGGCGTGATCTGCTGGCGTTGCAGGGCCAGGGCGTCTGCTTCGGCCTTGGCGCTGGCAACCTTCTGCTTGGCCTCGACCTCGATGCGTTGCAGGTCGCGTTCGGCCTTGAGCTTTTCCTGCTCGGCCTTGACCTTGGCTTCGATGGCCTCGGCGAAAGAGCGCGAGAAGGCGAAGTTGACGATGGCGAACTCGTCGAGCACCAGGCCGTGGCGCATCATCTTCTCGCGCAGCAGCGCACCGATGGCGTCGCGCACCTCGGTGCGGCGCGTGACCAGCTCTTCGGCGGTGAAGCGCGCGGTGACGGCTTTGACGGCCTCTTGCGCGGCGGGGATGATGATGCGGTCGGCCGCGATGTCGGTGGTCGGGCCGATGTTGCGAAAGACCTCGACCGCGTGCTTGGGGTCGAGGTGGTAGTTGATGGCGATGCGGGTGTGCACCGACTGCAGGTCGCGCGAAGCGGCATCGCCTTCGCCCTCGCCTTTTTGCAGGCGCACGTCCATCACGTGCATGGTCTGGGCCAGTGGCACCTTGAAGTGGATGCCGGGCTCGTAGACGGCGTCATCGGCCTTGCCGAAGGTGGTCTTGATGCCGCGTTCACCGGCAGAGATGACCGTGATCGGGTTCAGGGCCGACAGCAGCACCACGGCAGCGACGCCGAGCACCACGAGCTTGATGACCCGCGAAGCACCGGACGCGGGTTGGCCGAAACTGGACATGGATCCTCCTGGGGAACATGGCTTGTGCGGCCATGCTACCCCAGGGGATCTGGCGCCGGATGCCCGGCACCCAGGCGCCTGTGACTCAGCTGCGACGCGAGCGCAGGTGGGTCATGGCCAGGCAGCCAGCCAGCATCAACGCCAGGGCGCCGGGCTCCGGCACGGCCACGGTCACGGTGGCGAACTTGTAGGCCGGCAGGGTGACCTCCAATGCGCCGTCTTCAACGAAGGGCTGGAGCGTGTTGGCCAGGGGCGTGACCAGGCTCTGGCCCACGTTGAGCGCGGTGAAGTTCAGCGTGGCCAGCTTGACGTCCCCAGGCAACGGGCTGTTGGTGGCGAAGTAGGCGTCGCTGAGTGTGCCCGAGGCGTTGTCGATCAGGCCGCCGCTCTTGGCGAACTCCCAGCTGGCCGGGATGACGACGCTGTCCAGGCGCAGCACGGCCGGATCGAAGCTCAGGCCGAAGCCCCCGCCCAGAACGGCCTCGGTGAAGCCCGATGCCATGAGGTTGAGCGAGAACGTTTCGCCCGGCGCCACGGTCAGGGCGTCGAGGTCGAACGACACACTCTGGGCCTGGGCGGTGCTGCAAGCCAGTGCGATGCACAAGGTGGACGCTGCGGTGGCGATGGAACGGATGGCGGTCATGTGGACTCCTGATGGTGTGGTTGAACGTGTGAAAGAGGGCGGCTTTGGTGGGTTCAGCGACCGCTGGTGTGCCAGGCCGAGGGGCCAGGGCGCGTGGCAAACAGGCGACGCACGGCGCTCAGGTCCAGGCTGTTGACGACGCCGTCGCCGTTCTGGTCGCCGGCTCGCCCGCTGGTGCCGAAGTCGCGCCGAACGATGGACATGTCGATGGTGTTGACGATGCCGTCGTTGTTGAGGTCGGCATCACAGGCATCGCCATAGCCGTCGAGGTCGGTGTCGCGCTGGTTGGCGTTCTTGACGCTGACGCAGTTGTCGCGGCTGTCGGCCACGCCGTCGCCATCGGTGTCGGTTTCGGTGCTGGCAACCTGGTCTGCCGTGCCTTCGCCGGCTGCGGCGCGCACGATCACGTTCTTGGGCGGGTTGTCACCCAGGTCGATGCTGGCGTTGCCGCCTTCATCGGCCACCCCGCGACCGACCACCGTGCCCTTGACCGGGTCGATGGCGACGACCGTGACCCAGTCACCCTCGGGGATGGGTCGGTCGTTCGGCTTGAGTCGCACACGCAAGAACTTGCCTTCCAGAACGGCCTGGCTGATGCCAACAGGCCAGGGCAGCAGGCCTTGGGGGCTGACGCGCAGCTTGACGGTCGGGTCGCCCAGCAGGTTGTAGATGTTGAGCTCGTGGCGCAGGGTGGCCACACCGGGCTGGGTGCCGCTCGAGTTCAGCGGGTGGCTGTTGGCCGCCGAGCCCGCTGCGACCTGCTTGATGTAGGTCTTGGCGTAGTTCAGCAGGTCGCCCAGGCGCTTGGACGGCGCGGCGCTGCCATAGGGCAGCAGGCCGGGGAAGATGCCATCGAACAGGCCCAGCGTCATGTGGTTGTTGGCCGTGGTGCTGCTGATGCGGGTGTCACCGATGACGGCCAGCGCCCCGTCCGACTTGCGCAGCAGCGCTTCGGCGAAGTAGGTGCTGATCATGCTCGGGCCATAGCCGGGGGCGACGAACTGCGGTGCCAGGTCCACGGTTTCGTTGTCGAAGATGCCCGAGGCGCAGTTGATGCTCAACACCACCGGGAAGCGGTTGCCGGTGACGGACACCGAGGCCACGTCGGTGGTGCTGAAGCCCGGGTGCGACCAGCCCGTCCACCAGCCGTGGTCGCGGTGGTAGACCAGGGCGCTGCCGGCGTTGATGCTGGCCACCACGTCGGCGCTGTTGGCGTTCCAGGGGAAGCCGGGCTTGCGCAGGGCCGCAGGGATGGCGGCGCCGCTGTTGTAGAAGCGCGGGTCGGAACCGTTGGGGGCCCAGTACAGGCGCGCCACGTTGTAGCCCAGTGAGTTGGCATGGTTGCGCACGATCTCGCTGGTCTCGACGAACCAGCGCTCGTCCTTGATGCCGCTGTCATCTGCCTGGAAGTGAGAGGCGAAGGTCAGCCGGTTGTAGAAGTCCGAGCCGACGATCGGGTTGACCGGCGGGAACAGCTCGTAGGACTTGACCTTGGAGACGATGGTCTGGGCCTGGGCCAGCGTGTCCACCGGCAGGCGCCCGATGCCGAAGGGCGGCACGGTGAACGCGTCCGAGCCCGGCGCGAACTGGCCGTACCACATGTCGCCAGCGCTGCGGGCGTATTCAGGGAAGTTGGGGTCGGTCGAGAAGGGGCTGATCTCGTCGTAGTTGGTCGGGATGAACTCCGCGTCACCCATGAACAGCACCCACTTGGGTCGCACGATGTGGGAGTTGTAGAAGTTGGCGATCCAGTTGCGGATCTGGGTGCGCGTGGCCGTCGGGCTGGCGCCGGTGATCTCGCTGGTGGTCACCACGCGGGTCGAGATGCCCAGGGCCTGCTTGTGGGCCTTGAGGTCGTTGGCCGCGTCCAGGAAGTTGGGGTGCGTGACGATGAGAAAGCGCGCGCCAAAGAAGCTCGGGTTCAGGGTCAGGCCCGGCGGCACGCAACGCAGCTCGGCCGCGATCTGCTTGTTGAGCGCGAAGCGCATGGCCGGTTGCGGCAGCGCCTCGATGCGCTGGTCTATCGGGTCGAACCCCTTTTCCTGGCGCGTGGTGACCCATTCCTTGTTGAGCAGGCGGTCGTAGGTGAAGCAGCGGCCCGGGTGCTTGATGGTGACGAGGTAACTGGGGTACCAGGTCAGCACCTGGTTGGACGGGTCGTAGCCATACGGGGCCAGGCGAAAGCCCTCGACGCGCACGTCCCCTTGGCCGATGGGCAGGTTGCCGCGCGACTGTCCGGGCTTGAACACGCCCTTGCCCCAGGTGTCGGGGTTGAAGACGAAGGGGATCTTGGCGTCCTCCTCTTTCTCGCGCGAGTGCTCGGGCGGCTGCACCGGGTAGATGCGCGCGCTCAGGCGCTGGATGCCACCTTCCGGCACGATGCTGACGTCGGGCGACTCCTTGAGGTCAAGCGGCAAAGCGGCGGAGAAGCCGCCTGCGGGCAGCTCGGGCAGGCCGGGCTGGCTGTTGTCCACCGCGAAGCCACCTTCACGCAAGGAAAAGCGCTGGAAGGCACCCGAGTCGGTCTGCACGGTCTCGAGCACGGGTTTGGGCACGGTGATCCGCACCACGGTCTGGTCGGCGTTGCTGGAGATCAACTGCACCAGCGAAGCTGTCTGGGCGTGGGCGGCCCAGGGCAAGGCCAGGCTGGCGGCCAGGGCGATGGGGCGCCAGGTCAGCGCACGTTGGGGGGGGCGGCTCGAGCGGGCCGACTGAGAGGGGCTGGGCATCATGAGGTCCTCGTCTGCGTTGGGTGGACCCGGCCGAGAGGGGTGCGGCGGGTGTGTGCAGACTAGGGCTTCATCCTTTTGGCTGATAGCCCCTGCTCCCTAGCCCTTGGGGTGCGAATTCGCTCCGACTGGCGGACCTAGGGGGGCCGAATGGGGGTGGTTTGGCGCGATGGGTCTTTTCTGGGGGTGGGGTCGTGTCCTTGACGGGGCATCGCCAGGTGCCTCGCTTGCGGCGAAAATCGGAGATCCCTGGCCCCTGACACCCAACGTGTCAGCGCCCTTGCTTTTTGGCTCCTCCTTGTTCCCCACGACCATGACGAACCTCGCCCAGCTCACCCTGACCCGCCCCGACGACTGGCACCTGCACCTGCGCGATGGCGCCGCCATGGCCTCGGTGGTGCCCGCCACCGCCAAACAGTTCGGCCGGGCCATCGTCATGCCCAACCTGCGCCCGCCCGTGACCACCGCCGAGCAGGCCGTGGCTTATCGCGACCGCATCCGCGCGGCCGTGCCCGCTGGCGTGAAGTTCGAGCCGCTGATGGTGCTGTACCTGACCGACAACACGCCCGTGGACGAGGTCAAGCGAGCCAAGGACGCGGGTGTGGTGGCTTTCAAGCTCTACCCTGCAGGCG
>NZ_DCXA01000153.1:2110-4048 GCF_002328915.1 Aquabacterium sp. UBA2148 | reverse complement strand
TCGCCTTGTTCCACGAACCGCCACTCGATGTTCTGTGACAGGCTGCTGGCCACGATCACCTGGTGTTGCTTGAGCTCGTGCGGTGTCTGAGGGATGCCGTGGCGCTTGAGGTAACTCGGGGCCGCGCAGATGACCCGCCGAACGTGCCCGACGCGCAAAGCGCGGTAGCTGGAGTCGGACAACTCGCCAATTCGGATGCCGACGTCCACGCCCTCTTCCAGCATGTTGACCACGCGGTCGAGGAACAGGGCTGAAACCGATGTTTCGGGGTGCTGACGCAGGTAGTCGACGATGCCCGGCATCACGTACATGCGCCCGAACAGCACCGGGGCGGTCACCGTCATGTGACCACGAGGTTGCGCGTTGATGCCCACGGCAGCTTCGTCCGCTTCGTCGGCGGCGGCGATCACGCGGCGCGCGTCGTCCAGGTAACGCTCACCTGCCTCGGTGACGCGCACGTGGCGCGTGGTGCGCTGAAGCAGCTTCACGCCCAGGCGATCTTCCAGGGCCGAGATGGCGCGTGTCACCGCCGGGGGCGACATCGCCAGGCGCCGGGCCGCTGCCGCAAAGCCCTCTTCTTCGGCCACGGCCACGTACACGGTCATCAGGTGAAGACGGTCCATCACTGTTCCTCCTGGCGCAATTATCCATTGCCATTCACGGGGATTCTCTTTGTCGGTCGGGGTCGAAACAATCGGCTGTCACCACCACGAAAGGGGATCTCCCATGAAACGTCAACTTGTTTTGCAGGCCGCCCTGGCCTGTGCCCTGGCCACGCTCGCAACGGGAGCCGCCCAGGCCGCCGACCCGAACCAGGAAAAGTGCTACGGCGTCGCCAAGGCCGGTCAGAACGACTGCGCCAACCTGGCGGGCACGCACTCGTGCGCCGGGCAGTCCAAGGTCGACAAGGACCCGGGCGAGTGGAAGCTCGTGCCCAAGGGCACCTGCGTCAACCTCGGCGGGCTCAACGCGGCCGACGCCAAGGCCCGGTTCGCCGCTTCGGCTGCCCGAAAGTGAAGGAGGCGCCGCATGGCCTCGCATCCCCTGGTGGGCGTGGGCCTGCGCGCGCCTCACTTTGAAGCCCTGCTCGCCTCGCCACAAAGCGTCGACTTCGTCGAGGTGCATGCCGAGAACCACTTTGCAGAGGGCGGCCTGTCGCGCGCCCTGCTGGAGCGCGTGGCCGGTGTGTTGCCCCTGAGCCTGCATGGCACGGGCGCCGGCCTGGCGTCCAAGGTGCCCATTCCCATGGCGCACCTGCGGCGTTTGCGTGCGCTGGTCGAGTGGGCTCAGCCGACCTGGGTGTCCGACCACGTGGCGCAAACCTGGTTTGTCCACCACGGGCAGCTCCGGCACGCGGGCGACCTGTTGCCCGTCGCCTTCGACCGGGCCGCTTTGCGCCACCTGGTCGACAACACCTGCCGCGTGCAGGACCACCTGGGCCGCCAGATCCTCATCGAGAACCTGGCGCAGTACGTCGTCTTCGCACAGTCGGACATGACGGAGCTCGAGTTCCTGGTGCGGGCCTGCGAGCAAAGCGGCTGTGGGCTCCTGGTGGACTTGAACAACCTGCACGTCAACGCCCTCAACGCGGGCGAAGGCGATGCCGAGGCTTCGGTGCGCCGTTGGCTGGACGCCTGCCCCGCACACCTCGTCAAGGAGTTGCACCTGGCCGGCAGCACGCCCAACCCCGGCGGCCTGGTGATCGATGACCACGCGCAGCCGGTGTCCGAGCCCGTCTGGGCCTTGCATCGGCACGCGTGTCAGCGGTTTCCTCAGGCGGTCACCTTGATCGAATGGGACGAACAACTGCCACCGTGGTCGCGGCTGGTTCAGGAGGCCGATCGGGCGCGCGCGCACACGAGGGCGCTGGCATGAGACCGATCTACGCCGAGCCCGACGAGACCCTGCCCGCGCGCGTTGCCGAGGCGGGGCACCCAC
>NZ_DCXA01000153.1:0-2028 GCF_002328915.1 Aquabacterium sp. UBA2148 | reverse complement strand
CCCACACCTGTCGGCGCTTTGGCCCTACCCCCCTTCGCGACGCGCCAACGCTCAGCGGGCCCTGGCCATCACCTACCCGACCGTGGTGCAGCTGCTGGGCGACGAGGCCTTCGAGGTGCTGAGCCAGCGCTTTCTCGACCAGAGCCCGCATGGGCTGGCCGACTGGGGCGCATGGGGCGAGGGCTTTGCCGCCTGCCTGGCGCAGCAGCCAGAGCTGCAAGACCTGCCTTACCTGCCCGATGTCGCTCGGCTGGACTGGTTGTGCCACGTCAGCGAACGGGCCCAGGACACCGCTGTCGACGCCGCCTCGCTGGCCTGGTTGGGCACGCGCTCACCTGATGCCTTGCGCTTGTGCCTGGCGCATGACCTGCGGGTGCTGAGCTCAAGCCATCCGGTGCTGGCCATCTGGCACGTTCACCACGCCGAGCCTTCGCAACGGACCCGCTGGCAAGCCATCGCGAACGAGCCCTTGCCGCCTGGGTGGCGTCGGCACGTGCTGGTTCACCGCACACCGTGGCGTGCCGTGCCCGCCGAGCTGCCTGAGTCTGCCCACCGATTCTTGAGCGCCGTGATGGCGGGCATGAGCCTCGCGCAAGCGCTGGATGCGGCCGAGCCCGCGGGCTTCGACTTCGTCGAGTGGCTGCCCCACGCGATCCAGCAAGGCTGGGTCCTGGGGCTGGCCGAACACCTTCCCGATCCCACCCTTTGAATGGAGCACACCATGTCCCTGTCTTGCCGGGCGTCACGCCTCTACCGTTTTCAGTCAACTCAGCTGGCATCACTGGCCAGGCTCGAGCCATTGCTGCAGCTTGCGGCCAGGTTGCACGTGGCCCAGGTTTTCTGGTCCTCTGGCCTGACCAAGGTGCAGAACTGGGAGGGCACCTTGTTCCTGTTTCAGGAGGAGTACCAAGTGCCACTTTTGCCGCCCGAGCTGGCCGCGTGGATGGGCACTGGTGGCGAGCTGGCGCTGCCACCCTTGTTGGCCCTGGGCCTGTTGGGGCGCTTCTCGGCCCTGGGGCTGTTCGTGGTGAACCTGGTGGCGGTTCTCAGCCTGGCCGAGGTGCCGCCGGTGGCGCTGCAGCAGCACATCCAGTGGGGCGGTTTGCTGGCCTGGCTGGCCATCGCGGGGGTGGGTCGTTGGTCGCTGGATGGCTGGCTCGGTGCCCGAATCCGCGCCCGCACTTCGGCGCCTGACCTGGCTCGGCACCCCAGCACCTGAGCGCCGTTTCAGCCACGCCCACATCGAGGGGGGCCCTTGCGAAAGCGGGGGCCCTTTTTGCTTTGGGGTGGATTTGCATTGTTCCATCATTCGGAATGATCTATTCAACCTAATCGGTATTCACTAAAGAATCAGGATCAATCAAAGTTCACTCACTGGCTGCACGGATGCAACCAGGCCCACACAAAAGGACCCTCCCATGAGCCGCATCAACGTCATCGACCAACACAACGCCAACGCCGAACAAAAGGCCCTCCTGGACGCGATCCAGGGCCAGCTGGGCATGGTGCCCAACTTCCTGAAAGTCTTCGCCAACTCGCCGGTGGCGCTGCAAGCCTTCCTGGGCCTGCATGGCGTGGCCAACGCCGGCAGCCTGAGCCCGCAGACCCGCGAACGCATCGCCCTGGCGCTGGCCCAGCAAAACACCTGCGAGTACTGCCTGTCGGCCCACACCGCCATCGGTCGCAAAGCTGGTTTGACGGGTGACGAGATCGCCGCCGCCCGAGCTGGCAGCAGCGAAGACGCCAAGGCCGCCGTGGCCGTGAAGCTGGCGCGCAGCCTGGTCGAGCACAAGGGTGACATCACCACGGCCGAGCTGATCGAAGCCCGCGAAGCCGGTTACTCCGACGCCGACATCGTCGAAATCATCACCCACGTCGGCATGAACCTGCTCACCAACATCCTGGGCAAGGCCAGCCGCGTCGACATCGATTTCCCCAAGGTCGCACTCTGAAGCGATCGTTTTCCTTCCTCAACGTCCCAACCCCTCATTGAAAGAACCCATCATGAACACGCACTTCACTCGCCGC
>NZ_DCXA01000135.1:1017-8659 GCF_002328915.1 Aquabacterium sp. UBA2148 | reverse complement strand
GTTATGGCTCGGGTCAGTCCGCCTTGGGGCGACCCTTTTTGATGGGCGCCAGGCCCGTGAGCAGCGCGCGCACCTTGGCGTCGCTCAGCGCCTCGAGCGCGTGCAGGGCCGCGCGCAGCACCTCGCTCTTCTTGACGGGCTGCTTCCACTCGATGGCGCGCAGCTTGATGCGGTCGATGATGTCGAAGTCGGGCTGCGGCATGGTGAAGGAGTCGCGCACGACCTTGGGGGCCTTCGCAACCTTTGCGGGCTTGGCCGCTTTCGGAGCTTTGGCCGGCTTGGCGGCGGCGGCGGGGTTGGCAACCTTGGGCGCCTTGACCGGCTTCGCAGCTTGGGGTGCCGGCTTCTTGACAGCCACTTTTTTCACCACCACCTTCTTGACGGCGACCTTCCGGGCAGAAGCTTTTTTGGCGGGCGCCTTGCTTGCAACCGCCGTTTTGGCAACGGCCCGCTTTGCAGCAGGCTGGCTGGCGGTTTGTTTGACGGTGGCCGTGGGCTCAGGGGTTGGCGAGGTGGTTTGGCTCATGACTGCGTGACAACATTGTGAAAACACGCATATCGTATGAACATTTCGCCTTCAATGGCAAGCGACAGGCAAATTTCGCCCTTCGTGTTCGCGCACCTGCAGCATCACCTGCTGCCCGGCACGCAGGCCCTCGAGGTCGACGCCAGGCGTGCTGCGGGTCAATGCCCACTCCTGCATGTCCTCTGATTGCACCCAGGCGAGGCCGGTGCGAGGCAAGACCTCGATCACCTTGACGGCGACCACTTTGGTGTCAGCAGGGCTTGGATGCATGGCGAACTCCTCAATCAACCAACACAAGACACAGCGTCTTGATGATCGATTGTCGTGCAGGCCACACGTTTTGAAACTGATCCCCCCGCGTTCCGATTGATCCGTTCAGATCACGCCACGCAAGCATGATCCGATCGGCTCATGGGGTTGCCGCGTGGTTTCGGCAAGCGTGTCACGGGCCGTGTTCAGACTCCGCAGCAAACGATCTTTCGGAGCTGTCCCATGAAGTCCCTCGTCCGCCCCGCCCTGTTTGCCGCCGCCCTGAGCCTGGGCCACGCTGCCCACGCCGCCAGCCCCGTTGCCATCACCGAGTGGATGTACAACGGCAGCGAGTTCATCGAGTTCACCAACCTCAGTGGCGCCGCCCTCGACCTGACGGGTTGGTCCTTCGACGACGACTCGCGCACCGCTGGCACCGTCAGCCTGTCGGACTTCGGCACCCTGGCCGCCGGTGAAAGCGTGATCCTGGCCGAAGACGACGCCGCCACCTTCCGCACCAAGTGGTCGCTGGCCTCGGGCGTCAAGGTCATCGGTGGCAACGGCACCAACCTGGGCCGCAACGACGAGATCAACCTCTACAACGCCAGCGGCGCCCTGGTCGACCGCCTGCGCTACGGCGACACCAACTTCGTGCCCGGCAGCATCCGCACGCAAGACATCAGCGGCAACCCAGGCAGCCTGGCCGTGCTCGATGGCAGCGACGCCACGGGCTGGGTGCTGTCCTCGGTGGGTGATGCCTTCGGCTCTTACGCCAACGCAGACGGGCACATCGGCAACCCCGGCGTCTTCACGCTGGCTCCCGCCGTGCCCGAGCCATCGCAATACGCCCTGACGCTGGGTGGCCTGCTGGCCATCGGCGCCCTGGCCCGCCGCCGTCGCCAAGGCTGATCGGCCCGCGCCCCCGCACACCTTGTACCCATCGGAGTTGTCCCCATGAAGTCCCTGTTCACCAAGCTGGCCACCGCCGCCACCCTGGCCCTGCTGTCGGCCGCACCCGCGCACGCTCAAAACGCCCTCAACCTGGGCAACTACCAGCTCACCGGCAACCACACCATCGCATCGCTGGGTGGCCTGGGTCTGGAGGCTTCGGCCGTGACCTACGCCCGCGATCGCGGCTCGCTGTTCATCGTCGGCGACGAAGGCCTGGGCGTGGTCGAGATCTCTCGCACTGGCCAGACGCTGGGCACCATGTCCTTCAACTGGGCCGGCACCGGCAGCTCCAACAACGACGCCGAAGGCCTGACCTACCTGGGCAACGGCCGGCTGGTCGTCGTTGACGAGCGCCCGCAGATCGCCTACCAGTTCGACTACAGCAACGGCGGCAGCGTCGCCCTGAACAACCAGCCCAAGGTGGCCATCACCGGCAGCACCACCAGCGTCAAGAACGTGGGCACCGAAGGCATCAGCTACGACCCGCTGACGGGCAAGTTCTTCAGCGTCAAGCAAGACGACCCGGCACAGCTGCGCGAACACTCGCTGACCTTCGCCGTGGGCGGCGGCACGGCCACCAACAACGTGCTGTTCTCGGGCGCTTCGTCGGTGTTCGGCTTGAACAGCCTGTCGGACATCCAGACGCTGTCGGGCGTCGACGCCCTGGTCGGCACCAACGCCGCCGACAACCTGCTGGTGCTGAGCCTGGATTCGCGCAAGCTCATCGAGATCGACCGCAGCTCCGGCAGCATCCTCAGCCAGTTCGACCTCAGCGGCGTGACCACCCAGGCCATCGAAGGCGTGACCATCGACGAGCGCGGCACCATCTACCTGGTGGCCGAAGATTCGGGCACGCCCAACTCGCGCCTGTTCGTGCTGAGCGCCGTGCCGGAGCCCGAGGCTTACGCCCTGATGGCTGCTGGCCTGGCTGCGGTGTTCGTGGCTCGCCGTCGCCAACGCGGCTGACAAGGCCCCGGGCTTGCCACCAGGCATGCCGCCCGGCGGCCTGGAGGCGTCACAGCCCCAGCTCGGTCAGACCGGGGTGGTCGTCAGGCCGCCGCCCTTGTGGCCAGTGGAACTTGCGGTCCACTTCGGCGATCGCGTGGTCGTTGATGCTGGCGTGGCGCACGGCCATGTACCCGTGGTCGTCGAACGCCCAGTTCTCGTTGCCGTGCGAGCGAAACCACTGGCCGCTGTCGTCTCGCCATTCGTAGACGAAGCGGACCGCGATGCGGTGCGTGTCGTGCGCCCAGATTTCCTTGATGAGGCGGTAGTCGTGTTCCTTGGCCCATTTGCGGCGCAGGAAGGCATCGATCTCTTCGCGCCCCTGGATGAATTCGGCGCGGTTGCGCCAGCGGCTGTCGCGCGTGTAGGCCAAGGCCACGCGTTGGGCGTCGCGGGTGTTCCACGCGTCTTCGGCCAACCTGACCTTTTTGATGGCGTCCGCGCGGTCAAACGGTGGCAGCGGAGGGCGTGGGGGATCGATTTGGGTGTTCATGTGTTGTCCTGATGGTGGCAAGGGTCCTCAAGGGCGCGTCAGCGTGACCTTGTCTTTCAAGGTCACAAACTCTTCGGCGGCGGAAGGGTGCAGGGCCACGGTGGCGTCGAAATCGGCCTTGGTGGCGCCCATGCGGATCGCGATCGCCAGCCCCTGGATGATTTCGGGGGCATCGGCACCGACCATGTGCGCACCCAGCACCCGCTGGCTGTGGGTGTCGACGATCAGCTTGACGAGGGTGCGCTCGTCGCGGCCCGCCAGCGTGTGGCGCATGTTGCGGAAGGTGGAGCGGTAGATGTCCAGGCTGGTGTGCTCGGCCCATGCCGCCGCTTCGCTCAGCCCGACGGTGCCCACGGGTGGTTGGCTGAACACGGCGGTGGGCACGCACTGGATGGCGCTGCCAACGGGCGTGGGCCCGAACAGCCTGTGCGCCAGGGCCGCGCCTTCGCGGATGGCCACGGGCGTCAAGGCCAGGCCGTTGGTGACGTCGCCCACAGCGTGGATGCTGGGGACGTTGGTGGTGCCGTGCTCGTCGACGACGATGCCGCCCTCGGCGTCCAAGGCCACGCCCACTTCATCCAGACCCAGGCCCTGGGTTTGAGGGCGGCGCCCGGTGGCGTACATCACCGCATCGAACACCTGGGGTGCGGCAGCGTGGCGCATCGTCACGCTCAAGCTGCCGTCGGGTAAGCGCTCGATGCTTTGCACCTCGTTGTTCAGCAGCAGCTGGACGCCCTTGTTCTGCATCTCGGCTTGCAGGTGGCTGCGCACGTCCTCATCGAAGCCGCGCAGGAGCTTGTCGCCCCGGTGGCTCAAGGTGGTTTGCGCTCCCAGGCCCTTGAAGATGCCGGCGAACTCCACCGCGATGTAACCCCCGCCCACGATCAGGATGCGGCGCGGCAGTTGGGGCAGGTCAAAGGCTTCGTTGGAGGTGATGGCGTGCTCGATGCCAGGAACGGATGGCAGGTTGGGCGTGCCGCCCGTGGCCACCAGGATGTGTTGCGCGGTGTGGCGCTGGCCATTGACCTCCACCGTGTGCGGGTCGATCAGGCGGGCGTCGCCATGCAGGACCTCGACCTTCGACTGGCCGAGGTTGCGCTCATACAAGCCGCTCAGGCGGGTGATCTCTTTGTCTTTGGCGGCAATCAGCGCGGGCCACGAGAACTCGGCCTGCGGCACGCGCCAGCCAAAGCCGGCCGCATCGTCGAAGGACTCGGCGAATTGGGCCGCGTAGACCAGCAGCTTCTTGGGCACGCAGCCCCGGATCACGCAGGTGCCGCCGTAGCGAAAGCGCTCGGCGATGGCCACCTTGGCGCCCAGGCTGGCGGCAACCCGGGCCGCGCGCACGCCGCCGGAGCCTCCGCCGATGACAAACAGTTGGTGGTCGAAATCAGGCATGTCGTCCTCGTTCAGGTGTCAGGAAGCCTCGGGGCATGTGGCCTTGCAGCGTCGGGTGAGCCTCGATCAGGCGGCGATTGCGCTGGGCCAGCGCCCCCGTGCCCAAGTGTGGCGCCCGCCCGGCATCGGTGTCGTAGTTGGCACGTTGAAACCCACTGTAAAAGCGCGTGTTGCCCTGGTCTCGGCCATAGGGGCGCGAGGCGATGGACAGCCGAGCCAGCAAGCGCGGGTCGATCTGGCGGCTGAAGCGGGCAAAGCCGTCGAACAGAAAGGTCTCGTCGACGTGCCGGTCGCTGTGTTGAATCAAGGCGTCCATCAGCTCGTAGATGAGTTGGTGGGGCTGCGATGGGTCAAAGCGCACGCACAGGCGCAAGTCCGCGAACTCGGGCAGATCGCCCTCTTCGGCACGGCCGGGTGCCTGCTCGCCCAGGGTCACTTCGACCCAGGCTTGCCCACCAAAGAAATGGAGCGAGCGCAGGTGCAGCGTGCGCTGGGCAAAGCGCAAGCCGGCCAGGACATGTTGAACGCGCTCGGCATCGGTGGCGTTGTTCACCCGAGCGTGTGTCAGCCATTGGCGCTGTTGCACCAGCATGGGCAGGTCCAGGTGATTGCTCAGCGCGGCACTGCTGGCGCCATGGCGGCCATCGCGGAGGGTCAGCAACTCGCGAACCTCGTGCTCGCGGGCCTTTTTGATCGCCAGGAAGATGGTCTGCACGATCTCGGAGCTGGGGGTGTCGGCATCGATGCGCCACTTGCGGCCGTAAACCAGCTTGGCGGGGCGCACGGCCTGGCCACGGTCGTAGTTCTCGCGCCCGATCAAGCCGATCTGGATGTGCATGCCGTGCTCGTCTTGCGAGGCAAACACCAGGGTGTGCGCATCGAAGCTGACCCGCGCAGCGATCTCGGACAGCGAGGCCAGGTCGTGGTGGTAGGTCACGTAATGCTGCGGGATGCAGTCCATGCCGCTGGGCAAGCGCACCAAGGGGGCATGCGGCATGACCCGCTCGCCGGGCAAGCCGGCTTGGGTCGGATGAACAGCGGTGGATGGGGTGGCAGACATGGTGTGACCTCGTTGATGAAGTCATTCTGATTAGTTCGACTGTCGATGTGAATACATGCTCAACGCAATGAACCAGTCCGCTGAATGGAACAATCAGCCCGCCAGTGCGGCCAAGGCCCGCTGGGTGGCAGGGCGGGTCGTGATGGCATGCACCCAAGCCTGCACAGCGGGGTAGGGCGTCATGTCCATGCCCAGGTAAGTGGGGGCCACGCGCAGCCAGCCAAAGTGGGCGATGTCGGCGATGGAGTAGCTTTCGCCCGCCAACCAGGGGGTCGTGGCCAGGCGGCTTTCCAGCACGGCGGTCAGGCGGAGCGACTCATCCTGGTAGCGTTTGACGGCCACGGTCAGCTCGGGTGCGTTGCGCTGAAACCAGCCGGCCTGCCCGAACATCGGGCCCACACCGCCCACCTGGAAGAACAGGTATTCGAGTGCGCGGGTGCGGCCCACGGTGTCGGAGGGGATCAGCTGGCCAAAGCGCTCGGCCAGGTGCCACAAGATGGCGCCCGACTCGAACACCGACAGCGGCCCATGGGCGCCAGGGGCATCGTGGTCGACGATGGCCGGGATGCGGCCATTGGGGTTGATGCGCAGGAAGTCGGGCTGCTTCTGGTCGTTGCGGCCCAGGTCCAGCTTGTGCAGGACATGGGGCACGCCCATCTCTTCCAGCGCCATCGGGATCTTCAGGCCGTTGGGGGTGTTGGCGGTGTAGACGTCGATCATGTTGGTTCCTTGGGGTGGCGTCAGGGGGTCAGGGGGTCACAGGTCCAGGGTCAGCGCATCGGACTGCGCCCGGGAAACGCACGGGCACATTTGCCCGGCGGCTTGTTGTTCGGGGCTCAGGTAGCTGTCGTGGTGCACCACCTCGCCTGCGGTGGCGCGCACCACGCAGGTCCCGCAGGTACCGGTGCGGCATCCCGAAGGCACAGGGACGCCCGCGTTCTCCAGGGCCTGCAGCAGGCTCACGTTGGCAGGCACCTCCACGGTCTTGTCCTGTTTGGCGAGCTTGGCGACGAAGGGGTGGCCTGGGTGGGCCGTGTCCAGCACAAAAGCTTCGTAGTGCACGCGTTCGCTGCTCAGGCCCTGCTGGCGGGCGGCTTCGTTGACTGCGTCGATCAGGCGAGCGGGCCCACACACGTAGAGGTGCGATCCCGTCGGGGCGCTTTGCAGCAAGGCGGCGACGTCCAGCTTGCGGTTCGCCGAAGCATCGTGGGACACCAGGCGACTGCCGATCTGGCGCTCCAGGCGGTCCAGGTAGGCCGCCTCATTTCGCGAACGGTAGGCGTAGTGCAAAACGAACTCGCGGCCTTGGGCCAGCAGCTCCAGCGCCATGGCTTTGATTGGCGTGATGCCAATGCCAGCTGCCACCAGGATGATGGGCCCGGCCGAGTCAACCAGCGCAAAGTCATTGCCGGGCACGTTGCAGTTCAAGACCATGCCCAACTCGAAGGTGGCGTGGATGGCGGCGGAACCGCCCTGGCCCGTTGGCTCGTGCAGCACGGCGATCTCGTAAGCATCGCGGCGCGTCGGGTTGGAGCTGATCGAATAGCGGCGCGAGGTGAGCACGCCAGATGGCAGGGCCACGGGCACGTCCAGGTGCGCGCCGGCCTGGATGGCGGGCAGGGCACCACCGTCCACCGTGCGCAGCTCGTAGGCCCTCACGCGCGGCGTGAGTTGGCGGATGCCCGTGATGCGCAGGGGCAGGGGGCCCGAGCCCAGCACCTGTGGGCTGGGTGCGCGTTGTGGCGCGGATGCCGGTGCGGCGATCGGTTGAGGGGCAGCATGCCTGGCCGCGTCCAGCTCCGCCTTCAGCGAAGCGATCTCGGCATGCAAGGGCGCCACGGCCTCCTGCACCTCGGCCTCGGTGAAGCGCGGCGTGATGTGCTGCGGGCAGTTCCAGTCGTAGGCTTCGATGGTGATGACGAAGGCGCGCTCGACCCGGGCTCGGTAAGAGGGCAACTCC
>NZ_DCXA01000135.1:0-956 GCF_002328915.1 Aquabacterium sp. UBA2148 | reverse complement strand
GAGGGCAACTCCAGGCGGGCGACCAGCGCCGGGTCTTCGGCCTCGTTGACCAGGCGCACGCGGCCCAGCAGCTTCAGGCGGCGCCGGTTGGGGTAGTCCATCAGGATGATCGAGATGCGATCGTTGTTCTGAAGGTTGCCCACGCTGATGTACTGCACGTTGCCGCGAAAGTCGGCAAAGCCGATCGTCTTGGCGTCCAGCACCTTGAGGAAGCCCGCCGGGCCACCACGGAACTGCACATAAGGCCAGCCTGTTTCGCTGACGGTGGCTTGGTAGAAGCCATCGCGCGCTTCGATGAACTCGGCTTCACGCTCGGTCAGGAAGTCACGACGGTCGTCGGTGACATCCAGCGAGGCGTAGTTGGCGCGGCTGCCCATGCGGGTCTGCATGTCGCGCACCGCGGGTGTGAAGGCGATATCGGAGTAAGCGCGGCTCATGTGTGTGCTCCGTGGTGGCGAGGGGCCATCAGATCACAGGTCCTTGGCGGCCTTGTGCTTGATCTCGGGCCAGTTGGCGTTGGCCTTGACGAGGTTGCCCGGCACGTCTTCCAGCCACTTCTTCTGCACGTCCTTGTTGAGGTTCAGGTAGAGCTTGCCGTCGACGATCTTCCAGGCGGTCGGGTCCCCGTCCAGCTTCTTGTCCAGCACCACGCCCATGGCGCAGTAGCCGCCGTACTGGGGCGCGAACTTGTCGGGGTTGGCCTTGAAGGCATCGCGGTTGGCGGCCGAGGCGAACCAGTAGGTGGCACCGCGGTGGCTGGCGCTGAACTTGGCGTTGCCCTTCGTGGGCTGGCCAGCGCTGAAGTAGGCCACCGGGTCGTGGCCCTGGATGCCGACGCCTTGGGCGTTGACGTTGAGCTCGAAGGTCGAGGTCTCGTCATAGGCCAGGGCTTGCTGCGGCAGGGCAGCGAAGACGGCAGCGGAGGCGACGACGGCCGAGATCAGGGCGCGGCGGGT
>NZ_DCXA01000058.1:7035-9618 GCF_002328915.1 Aquabacterium sp. UBA2148 | reverse complement strand
ACAGGCCGTGGATGCGGCCGTGTTGCTCGACGATGGCAGCCACGGCGGCCTTGACCTGGTCCTCGTCGCGGATGTCGAAGGCGGAGGTGAAGACCTTGCCGCCGTCTTCGGTGATCTCGGCGGCGGTGCGCGCCAGTTTTTCTTCGTTGCGGCCGGTGATGACCACCGTGGCGCCCAGCGCGGCCAGCTCGTGCGCCGTGCAGCGCCCGATGCCCGAGCCGCCGCCCGTCACGATGTGGACCTGGTCCTTGAACAGACCGGGGCGGAAGATGCTGTCGTAGTGGGCTGGGGTGCTCATGGGTGGTGGTTGGCAGGTCAAGGAAGGTCAGCGTGGGCGCAGTGCACCCAGCTTGAACGATGGCTCGATTCTGTTCTCGAGTGACGTAAGCGTCAATCAATGACCATATAGGTAAACTACCGATGGAAGACGGCAAGGGGATTCCCTAGGCTGCTTGGCAACCCCGTCGCTCGACGTTCAGATCACCAGAGCCACCCATGACCCACCCCAGCTTCCCCACCTACTTCAACGAAACCCACGACATGGTCCGCGAGACCACGCGCCGCTTCGTGCAGCAGGAGATCCTGCCGCACATCGCCGAGTGGGAAGAGGCTGGCACCTTCCCGCGCGAGCTCTACCGCAAAGGCGGCGAGCTGGGCATCCTGGGCATCGGGCACCCCGAGCACCTGGGCGGCACCGCCGAGCACGACGTGTTCATGAAGGTGGCGGTCAGCGAAGAGCTCATGCGCAGCACCTCGGGCGGCCTGGTGGCCAGCCTGGGCTCGCTCGACATCGGCCTGCCGCCTGTGTGGCGTGGTGCCTCGCCCGAGGTGCAGCAGCGCGTCGTGCCCGCGGTGCTCAGCGGCGAGAAGATCATGGCCCTGGCCATCACCGAGCCCGGTGGCGGCTCCGACGTGGCCAACCTGCGCACCCGCGCCGTGCGCGATGGCGACCACTACGTCGTCAACGGCAGCAAGACCTTCATCACCTCGGGCGTGCGCGCCGACCACTACACGGTGGCCGTGCGCACCGGCGGCGAGGGCTACGGTGGCGTGTCGCTGCTGCTGATCGACAAGGGCACACCCGGCTTCAGCGTGGGCCGCAACCTGCAAAAAATGGGCTGGTGGGCGTCTGACACGGCCGAGCTGTTCTTCGAAGACTGCCGCGTGCCCGTGGGCAACCTCATCGGCCCCGAGAACGCCGGCTTCATGCTGATCATGGCCAACTTCCAGGCCGAGCGGCTGGCCCTGGCCGTCATGGCCTACATGACCGCGCAGATGGCGCTCGAAGCCTGCCTGGACTACGTCAAGGACCGCGTCACCTTCGGCAAGCCCCTGTCCAAGCACCAGGTCATCCGCCACAAGCTGGCCGAGATGGCCACGCAGGTGGACGTGGCCCGCGAGTACACCTTGCGCGTCGCCGCCCGCATGCAGGCCGGCAAGCCTGCGGTGCAGGAGGTGTCCATGGCCAAGAACTTCGCCACCGAGGTGTCCGACAAGGTCACCTACGAGGCGGTGCAGATCTTTGGCGGCATGGGCTACATGAGGGAGTCGGTGGTCGAGCGCCTGTACCGCGACAACCGCATCCTCGCGATCGGCGGCGGCACGCACGAGATCATGAACGAGATCATCGCCAAGCAGCTGAGCTTGTGAGGCATGAAAAAACCGCCTCCTGGTGACAGGGGCGGTTTGATCGGGGCGGCGACCGGCGGTGTCCGGGTCGTCCAGCAGCACTCAGCGAATTTTCAGCGCGCAGCCGACGCACGACGGCGGCGTGCCAGGCTCGCGACCAAACCCAAACCTGCCAGCGCGAGGGCCAGCGATTGCGGCTCGGGCACGGCCGTGGTGTTGATCAGCTTCTCGCTGCCACCCAAAGTCGGCAGGGCCTGCACATGCACACCAAAGCGGAACGCTCCGCTCTGGATGTCTGCCAGGGACACGCCACCCAGCAGGAACGACAGCGTTTCGCCGGCGTTGATGCCGTTGGTCATGGGCTTGGTGGCGGGCTTGAACTCCGCGTCGATGCTCCAGCCCAGGCTGGCGGGCAGGTTGGCGCCGCCGCCGGTGGTGTACAGCACGCCAGTGCCCTGGGTGCCGGCCAGTGAAACCGACTGCCCTGCGGCCAGGTCAAAGCTGATGCCGGTGATGACGGCCTGGTTGCCGACCGTGGCTGCGTTGCTGATGCTCAGGACGTTGTTCGACAAGCTCCAGCTGGCGATGCTGGTGCCTGCGGTGGTGCAGTCGTTGCTCAGGTTGACGCACTCGAAGCTCAAGGCATGGGCGCTTGCGCCGCCCAACGCCATGCAGGCAGCCAGAAACGACTTCAGGAGGGCAGGGCGCAAAGTGTTCATGGTGTTCGGGGCGTTTTGGGGTGTTTTGGGGTGTTTCAGGGCAACCAACTGAGGTGCCCTGGTGAATCTGCTTGCAGTTTAAGTCCGGCGCAACGGTTGGCCCATGCCGCAGATGAGGGATGACGCCCAGCCGTCCCTCAATGTCGGATTGGCCTTGACGCCAGCCAGGCCCCACCCGACACCAGCGCCAGCCCGGCCACCAGCCAGGGCGTGAGCGGCTCGTCGAGCAGGGGCA
>NZ_DCXA01000058.1:939-6982 GCF_002328915.1 Aquabacterium sp. UBA2148 | reverse complement strand
CGTCGAGCAGGGGCACGGCGCCCAGGCCGGCCAGCACCGGCACCAGGGCCACGAGCGCGCCCATGCGCTCGGCCCCCAGGATGGACACCGCCTTGAGGAACAGGATCATGGCCACGATGGTCGGGCCGATGCCCTGGTAGAGCGCCTGCAGCCACAGCATCGAAGCGGGCACCTGGTCCAGCCCCTTGGGCAGCCACAACAGGTAAACCGGCAGGTAGACCAGCGCCGAGGCGATGGCCACGAAACGGGTCAGCAGCCAAGGGTCGTACACCCACTTCTTGACCAGCACGCTGTAGGCCGCCCAGGCCACCGACGCGGTGAGCAGCAGCGCGTCACCCGGCAGGGTGGAGGGGCCATGCCCCAGCCCCGCGATGACCGGCACGGCCACGCACACCACGCCGAGTGCGATCGGCAACAAGGCCAGCACGCGCTGACGCGGCGGGCGCGTGCCCAGGATGGCCCACGCCAGCGCCGTCACCAGGAAGGGTTGCATGCCGGGCATCAAGATGCCGCCGTGTGCGGCCGGTGCGAGCTTGAAGCCCGCGTAGGCCAGCACCAGAAAGAGCAAGCCACCGATCAGCGCCAGCGTCCACAAGCGTCGGTCGCGCCAGGTGCCTGCGGGCAGCTTCAGTGAAAACGGCAGCAGGATCAACGCCGCCGTGCCCAGCCGCAGCGCGACGATGTCCCAGCCGGTGAGGGCGCTCTTGCCACCCAGCCGCGAGATCAGGATGAAGCCCGCCCAGATGGCCACGGTGCCGAGTGCGGCGGCGTAGCCGAGCCCGAGGTTGGAGGTCGAAGAGGGCGTGGCGGCGGACTGGCTCATCGCGGCAGTCTATGTGCTGCACCGATGTTGTGCAGGGAGTGCCCCGGGCAACCTCACGGCGCCCGAGGCTTCGCGGCCCGACTCAGCGAGCCTGGGCCGGCGTGCCATGGCCCACGGCCACGGCGGTCATGTTGACGATGCGGCGCACGGTGGCCGAAGGCGTCAGGATGTGCACCGGTGCGGCCGCGCCCATCAGGATCGGGCCCACCGTCACGCCGTTGCCGCCGGTCATCTTCAGCACGTTGAAGAGGATGTTGGCCGCGTCCAGGTTCGGGCAGATCAGGATATTGGCCGTGCCGTCCAGCGTGCTGTCGGGCAGCAACTTGTGGCGCACCGATTCGCTCAAGGCGGCGTCGCCCTGCATCTCGCCATCGGCGGGGATGTGGGGCATGCGCTGCACGAAGATGTCGCGCGCCTGGCGCATCTTCTTGGCCGAAGGCCGGTTGCTCGAGCCGAACATCGAGTGCGACAGGAAGGCCACGCGCGGTGGCAGGCCGAAGCGCTGCACCTCTTCGACCGCCATCATGGCGATGTCGGCGAGCTGCTCGGCCGTCGGGTCTTCGTTGACGAAGGTGTCGGCGATGAACAGGTTGTGCTGCTCCAGGATCAGCGCGTTCAGCGCGGCCAGGCCATGCGCGCCTTCGCGCACGCCGATGACGTCGCGGATGTGTTCGAGGTGGAAGTCGTAGCGCCCGATGACGCCGCAGATCATGCCGTCGGCGTCGCCCATCTTGACCAGCAAGGTCGCGATCAGCGAGTTCGAGCGGCGCACCACCACCTTGGCCAGGTCGGGGCTGATGCCGTCACGCGCGCGCAGCTTGTGATAGGCCTCGTAGTACTGCTTGAAGCGGTCGTCCTTGCCGGGGTTGACGATCTCGCAGTTCACGCCCGGCTGCAGGCGCAGGCCGGCGCGCTCGATGCGCGTGGTGATCACGTCGGGGCGCCCGACCAGCAGGGGGAATGCCAGCTCTTCATCGACGGCCACCTGGGCGGCGCGCAGCACGCGGTCGTCTTCGCCTTCGGCGTAGGCGATGCGCTTGCGCTGCGGCGCGGCCTTGGCGCCGATGAACAGCGGGCGCATGAACAGGCCTGTGTTCGAGACGAACTGCGACAGCGAGTCGCGGTAGGCCTGGAGGTCGGCGATGGGGCGCGTGGCCACGCCCGAGGCGGCAGCGGCTTCGGCCACGGCCGGCGCGATGCGCAAAATCAGGCGCGAATCAAACGGCGTGGGGATCAGGTAGTCGGGGCCGAAGCGCAGCTCGCGACCCGGGTAGGCAGCGGCCACTTCGTCCGAGATCTCGGCCTTGGCCAGGTCGGCGATCTGGCGCACGCAGGCCAGCTTCATGGCCTCGGTGATCTTGGTGGCGCCGCAGTCCAGCGCGCCACGGAAGATGTAGGGGAAGCACAGGACGTTGTTGACCTGGTTCGGGTAGTCCGAGCGGCCGGTGGCGATGATGCAGTCCGGGCGCGCGGCCTTGGCGATCTCGGGGCGAATTTCCGGCTCGGGGTTGGCCAGCGCCAGGATGATGGGCTGCTTGCCCATGGTCTTGACCATCTCGGCCGTGACCACGCCGGCTGTGGAGCAGCCCATGAACACGTCCGCGCCTTCCATCACGTCGGCCAGCGTGCGCGCCGAGGTGACTTGGCAGAAGCGCTGCTTGGACTCGTCGAGCTTGCCCGCCAGCGCGTCGGCGCGCTCGCTCTGGATCACGCCCTTGGAGTCACACACGAAGATGTTTTCGCGCTTGAGCCCCAGGCCCACCATCACTTCCAGGCAGGCGATCGCCGCCGCGCCCGCGCCCGAGACCGCCATCTTGACCTGGGCGATGTCCTTGCCCACCAGCTCCAGGCCGTTGAGCAGCGCAGCGCTGGAGATGATGGCCGTGCCGTGCTGGTCGTCGTGGAACACCGGGATGTTCATGCGTTTGGACAGCTCGCGCTCGATGTAGAAGCACTCGGGCGCCTTGATGTCCTCGAGGTTGATGCCGCCCAGGGTCGGCTCCAGCGAGGCGATGATGTCGATCAGCTTGTCCGGGTCGCGTTCGGCCAGCTCGATGTCGAAGACGTCGATGCCGGCGAATTTCTTGAACAGGCAGCCCTTGCCTTCCATGACCGGCTTGGAGGCCAGCGGGCCGATGTCGCCCAGGCCCAGCACCGCGGTGCCGTTGGTGACCACGGCCACCAGGTTGCCGCGCGAGGTGTACTCGGCCGCCAGGGTCGGGTCCTGCTCGATCGCCAGGCAAGGGTAGGCCACGCCGGGCGAGTAGGCCAGCGACAGGTCGCGCTGGTTGGTCAGGGGCTTGGTCGGGTTCACGGCCACCTTGCCGCGGCTGGGCAGGCGGTGGTATTCCAGGGCCGCGTCGCGCAAAGAGCGTTCGGCGTCAGACAGGTTTTTGTCGGAATTCATGACAGCATCGCAATGCAGGGAGCCGGAGATGGTACGCCATCCGCTGGCCCTGGCCTGAGGTGGATCTGGCACCGCTTCGTATCCACATTCGGTGTGCCATGCGACCGAAAGCCCGGTCTGTGTGGGGCCCAGCCTGGGGCTTCGGTCAAGTTTCACCTCTGCGAGCCGATCTCATGAGCAGCCACAGCTTTACCCAGCCATGACAGGGATGTCCACCACCCAGCAATCCTGGTCGACCCAATGGAAGTCGCGCATCGAGCACTGGATGCTGGATGCCATGCCCGGCGAGGCCCTTGACGGCCCTCTGGCCCGGTATTTCCGTGCGCGCCAGGTTTTGGCGCTGCTGAGCATCATGCCTTTCGTGTCGGTGGGCAACGCCATCAACACCCTGGTCATCTGCAGCGTCTTCTGGGACTCGCTGCCGCATGTCTGGCTGGTGGTCTGGGGGCTGACCGTGTCCCTGACGCTGCCGATCGCCATTTTCTGGTGGCGTCAGCTGATCACGTCCGGTCACCGGCCAGTGGCCATGCCGGGGGCCACCCGCACCCTGGTGGCCCATGTCATCGCCTACGGTGCGCTGTGGTCGGTCATGCCGGTCATCGTCTTTCCCCAGGCCAGCCATGCCGAGGCCCTGTTGATCGCCACCGTGGTGGTCGGCATGATCTGCAGCGGCGCTTTCATGCTCAGCCCCACTTTGCTGGCGGCCTGGGCTTACGTGGCCACGCTGGGGGTGGGCAGCATCATCGGCTTGCTGAGCTCGACCTACGCCACCAGCGCTTCCTTGATGGTGCTGCTGGTGGTCTACACCCTGGTGATGTCGGGTGTGATCTTTGCCAACGCGCGCACCTTCATGAGCCGCCTGCGCGCCGATGCCGAAACCGATCGCCAGAAGCAGCTGATCGACCTGTTGCTCAGGGACTTCGAGGAGCATGCCTCCGATTGGCTGTGGGAGATTTCCGCCACCGGCCACCTGCGCCACGTCTCGGCTCGCCTGGCGGAGTCGTTCGGCATGTCTCAGCGGCAGTTGCAGCAACAGCCCTTCCTGGAGCTGCTGGCCTCGCTGCTGCCGAAACACGACGCTGCGGCACGCGAGTCGCTGGCCAGCCTGACCACCTCCATCCGCATGGGGCAGCCCTTCCGTGACCTGGAGCTGCCCGTGTCGGTGGGGCCGCATTTGCACTGGTGGGCGCTGTCGGCCAAGCCCTTGTTCGACGACCGAGGGCGTGCCGCCGGCTGGCGTGGCGTGGGCTCGGACATCACCCAGACCCGCCTGGCCCGCGAGGAGCTCGCCCGCCTGGCCAACCAGGACTCGCTCACCGGCCTGGCCAACCGCCACCGCTTCAGCACCGAGCTGGGACGCCTGGGCGCGGGGCAGGAGGGTGCGCAGCGGCCGTGTGCCTTGCTGTTCATCGACCTGGACAACTTCAAGAACATCAACGACACCTTCGGCCACGGCGTGGGCGACCAGCTGCTGCGCAAGGTGGGCGCCCGCTTGAAGACCTGCGTGGTCGACGGTGACCTGCTGGCCCGCCTGGGGGGCGACGAATTTGCCTTGCTCACCTGGCGCTATGCCGATGAGGCCGAGGCCGCCGCCCTGGCCGAGCGCCTGCTGGTGCTGCTGGCCGAGCCCTACCAATGCGACAACGTGATGCTGGAGTCGCGCACCAGCATCGGCGTGGCCCTGGCACCGCGAGACGGGGCCGACCCACAGTCGCTGCTGCAGTGCGCCGACCTGGCGCTGTATGCGGCCAAGGCGGCCGGTCGCAACACCTATCGCTTTTTTGACCTGCCCATGGCCGAGACCGCCCGCTCGCGGGTGCGCCTGCAGCAGGAGCTTGGCCTGGCCCTGGCTGCCGAGCAGTTCACCCTGCATTTCCAGCCGCAGGTTCACCTGCAGACCGGCGCCGTCATCGGTTTCGAGGCCCTGGTGCGCTGGCAGCACTCCGAGCGTGGCCTCATCAGCCCGGGCGAGTTCATCCCCGTGGCCGAAGAAACCGGCCAGATCGTCAACCTGGGCACCTGGGTGCTGCGCGAGGCCTGTCGCATCGCCACCCAGTGGCCGGGCGAGTTGCGCGTGGCCGTCAACCTCTCGGCGGTGCAGTTCCGCAGCTCATCGCTGATCGACCTGGTCGACGAGGTGCTGCAACAGACCGGTCTGGCGCCCGAGCGCCTGGAGCTGGAGATCACCGAATCGGCCCTGATCGAGGACCACGATGGGGCCCAGGCCACCCTGTCGGCCCTGCGCAGCCGCGGGGTGCGGGTGGCCATGGACGATTTCGGCACCGGTTACTCGTCGCTGGCCTACCTGCGGCGCTTCCCGCTGGACAAGCTCAAGATCGACGGCATGTTCGTGCGCTCGCTCGACAGCGACGAGGACGCCCAGGCCGTGGTGACGGCCATCATCAGCCTGGCCCGGGCCTTGCATCTGGACACCACTGCCGAAGGCATCGAGACCGAGGAGCAGCTGGTGATGTTGCGCGCCCTGGGGTGCGATGACATCCAGGGCTACTTCATCGCCCGCCCGATGCCGGCCGCGTCGGTGGCCGACTACCTGTCCCGCACACAGGGGGGGCAGGAGAAGGGAACCCGGACGGCCATTGGCGATCCATCACCAGGCTCGGGTGTCGCGGCGCGGTGATACATTGGCGCCGCCGGTGGCCTTCGGGCGAGTCCGGCTTCAGGATTTTTCAAGACAAGGATCGTGCACATGATTTGGATGCGTGACATGCTCAAGGGAGCAATGGTCGCCTTGATGGCCCTTTCTGGCGCTGCCGCCCTGGCGCAGGCCCCGGCATCGGCATCGGCATCGGCAT
>NZ_DCXA01000058.1:0-887 GCF_002328915.1 Aquabacterium sp. UBA2148 | reverse complement strand
CATCGGCATCGGCATCGGCATCGGTGGCCGTCCAGGCCAACAAGGACTACGCCCTGGGCCCCGGCGACGTCATCCGCGTGAACGTGTACCAGAACCAGGACCTGACGCTGGAGACCCGCATCAACGACGACGGCACCATCAGCTACCCGCTGCTGGGCTCGGTCAAGCTCAGCGGCCAGACCGTCATCGATGCTGAAAAAACCATCGCCAACGGCCTCAAGAGCGGCAATTTCGTCAAGCAGCCCCAGGTTTCCATCTTGCTGGTCACGGCAGCGGCCAACCAGGTTTCGGTGCTGGGCATGGTCAACAAGCCTGGCCGCTACCCGGTGATCGCCTCGAACAACAAGCTCAGCGAAATCATGGGCATGGCCGGCGGCATCATCCCGGGCTCGGGCTCGGACATCGTGGTGGTGTCCGGCACGCGAGACGGCAAGCCTTTCCGCAAGGAAATCGATTTCACCCGGGTGTTCGCTTCGGTGGGCTCGGAGCCGGATTTCGAGCTGCGCAATGGCGACACCGTCTGGGTGGACCGCGCGCCGCAGGTCTACATGTATGGCGAGGTGCAGCGCCCGGGTGCCCAGGTGCTGATGCGCGGCACCACCGTGCTGCAGGCCCTGGCCAACGCTGGTGGCTTGACGCTGCGCGGCACGCAACGTGGCATCAAGGTGCACCGCCGCGATGAGGCCACTGGCCAGGTCACGGTGATCGAGCCGGGGCTGAACGACCAGCTCAAGCCCAACGACATCATTTACGTCAAGGAAAGCCTGTTCTGACCTGAACAAGGTTTTGCTGGATGCGAGAGGGGCCCTTCGGGGCCCTTTTCTTTTTGGGCGAGTGCAGGGTTGGGGTGGTTGGCCACGTTGTGAGCAACGGTCAGGGGGCGAGGG
>NZ_DCXA01000081.1:5740-7819 GCF_002328915.1 Aquabacterium sp. UBA2148 | reverse complement strand
GGCGCTGGGCGTGGTGCTGCTGCCGCAGCTCTCGCGGGCGCAGGCCGGGGGCGACACGAAGCAGTTTTCGGCCCTGCTGGATTGGGGGCTGCGCCTGGTGGTGATGCTGGCGCTGCCGTGCGCCGTGGCGCTGCTCGTCTTTCCGACACCGCTGGTGGCGGTGCTCTACCACTACGGGGCCTTTCAGGATGCCGACGTCGCGCAGACGGTGCGGGCGTTGATGGGGTATGGCGTGGGCCTGATGGGCCTGGTGTCGATCAAGATCCTGGCGCCGGGCTTTTACGCCGCGCAGGACATCCGCACGCCGGTGCGCATCGGCATCGCGGTGCTGGTGCTCACGCAGGTGCTCAACGTGGTTTTCGTGCCGATGTTCCAGCAAGCTGGCCTGGCCTTGTCCATCGGCCTGGCTTCGCTGGTCAACGCGGCCTGGCTGTTGCGCGGGCTCAAGAAGTCCGGGCGCTACGACCCGGCGCCTGGCTGGCTGGGCTTTGCCCTGCGGGTGGTGCTGGCCACCGCGCTGCTGGGCGTGGGCATGTGGTGGGCCGCCACGCACATCGACTGGATCGGGCTGCGTGCCCAGCCCTTCGTGCGCATCGGCCTGCTGGCGGCCTGCCTGGTGGCGGCGGCGGTCGCGTACTTCGGTGTGCTGGCCGCCACCGGTTTGAAGCTCAAGCAGATGTTGCGCCGGTGACATGGTGCTGGTGACGTGGCGCCGGTGGTGCGCCGAGGCTGAGGCTGCCCATGCGCGAACCGGCTGTTGTCACAAGGCCCTGGCGATGTGTGTGCGGTCGTGACAGTTGTCGAGCCGGGGCAGCCTTCCCCGGGAGGCGCGGCTTGCGCATGGCGAGACATCGCAGCATGTCGTTACAGGCTGCCGGGGGGCGTTCCTAGGATCGCGGCTTCGTTTCCAACCCGGAGAGAAGATCCCATGAACGCTCAACACACCGCTCAACGCTTTGCCCTGCGCACCGGCGCCGCCCTGGCCCTGATCGCCTGCTCGCTGTCTGCCCATGCGGGCCAAAAGGTCTGTGTCTTCGACATCGTCGGCGCCACCGGTGACGCCTACAACATGGCCAAGGACTACGCCCTGGCCATGCAGAAGGAGGGCGCCAGCCTGGAGCTCAAGGCCTACAACAACGAAGCCACGGCCACGGCCGACTTCCGCTCGGGCCAGTGCGACGCGCTGATGGCCACGGCCTTCCGCACCCGTGAGTTCAACGGTGTGGCCGCTTCCATCGACACCCTGGGCGCGACCACCGTGATCCGTGACGGCAAGATCGACATGCCCGCCAGCTACGACGTGGTGCGCAAGGTCGTGCAAACCTTCGCTGCGCCCCAAGCCGCCAGCCTGATGACCCAGGGCAGCACGGAAGTCGGCGGGATCTTCCCGTTCGGCGCGGCCTACCCCATGGTGCGCGACCGCAGCGTCAACACCGTCGAGGCCCTGGCCGGCAAGAAGATCGCCGCCTTCGACCACGACAAGGCCCAGTCGTTGATGATTCAGCGCATCAAGGCTCAGCCGGTGTCGGCCGACATCAACAACTTCGCCAGCCAGTTCAACGCCGGTGCGCTCGACATGATCGCCGCACCCACGCTGGCCTACAAGCCGCTTGAACTGAACAAGGGGCTGGGCGCCAAGGGCGGCATCGCGCGCTTCCCGCTGATGATCCTGACCTACCAGGTGGTGCTCAACCCCGCCAAGTTCCCGGCCGGCTTCGGCGAGAAGTCGCGCGGCTACTGGGCCGGTCAGTTCGACCGCGCCATGGCCCTGATCGGCAACGCCGACGCCAGCATCCCCGGCAGCGCCTGGATCGACCTGAGCGCCGACCAGACCCGCCAGTACAACACCATGCTGCAGGAGTCGCGCCTGGCCATCCTGGGCCAGGGCGTGTACGACAAGCGCGGCCTGTCGGTGATCAAGAAGGTGCGTTGCTCGGTCAACCCGGCTGAAGCCGAGTGCAAGTCGGCCAACGAAGAAGGCTGACCAACCAGGACTGCGTGCAAGCCGGCGTGGCCTGCACGGGTTCGGCCCGCATGAGGCGGGTTCAGAGTTCGCGCACCCGGTCGATCGCTTCTTCA
>NZ_DCXA01000081.1:4583-5675 GCF_002328915.1 Aquabacterium sp. UBA2148 | reverse complement strand
CGGTCGATCGCTTCTTCAATGCGATCGACCGCGTGAATGGTCAGCCCCTCGATGGGTTTCTTGGGGGCGTTGGCCTTGGGCACGATGGCCACCGAAAAGCCCAGCTTGGCGGCCTCCTTCAGGCGCTCCTGCCCGCGTGGGGCGGGGCGCACCTCACCGGCCAGGCCCACTTCGCCAAAAGCGATGAAGCCCTTGGGCAGTGGCTTGCCGCGCAGGCTGCTCTGGATCGCCAGCAGCACAGCCAGGTCGGCCGCCGGCTCGCTGATGCGCACGCCGCCCACCGCGTTGAAGAACACGTCCTGATCGAAACAGGCCATGCCTGCGTGGCGGTGCAGCACGGCCAGCAGCATGGCCAGGCGGTCGCGCTCCAGGCCCACGCTCAGGCGCCGGGGGCTGGGGCCGCCGCTGTCGACCAGCGCCTGGATCTCGACCAGCATCGGCCGCGTGCCTTCGAGCGTGACCAGCACGCAGGAGCCCGGTACCGGCTCGCTGTGCGTGGACAAAAAGATGGCGCTGGGGTTGGTGACGCCCTTGAGGCCCTTGTCGGTCATCGCGAAGACGCCGATCTCGTTGACCGCGCCGAAGCGGTTCTTGATGGCGCGCACCAGCCGGAAGCTGCTGTGCGTGTCGCCCTCGAAATACAGCACCGTGTCGACGATGTGTTCGAGCACGCGCGGGCCAGCCAGCGAGCCTTCTTTCGTGACGTGGCCCACCAGCACCACGGTGCAGCCCGATGCCTTGGCCACGCGCGTGAGGTGAGCGGCACATTCGCGCACCTGGGCGACCGAGCCCGGTGCCGAACTCAGCTGGTCCGAGAACAGCGTCTGGATGGAGTCGATCACACAGAACGAGGGCTGTTCGGCCTCCAGCGTGGCGATGATGTTCTCCAGCTGGATCTCGGCCTGCACCCGCACCTTCGAGCCATCGAGCCCGAGGCGGTGAGCGCGCAGCGCCACCTGGGCGCCGCTTTCTTCACCGGTGACGTAGAGCACCTTCATCTGGCGTGACAAGGCATCGAGCGCCTGCAGCAGCAGGGTCGACTTGCCGATGCCCGGGTCGCCCCCGATCAGCACGACGCCCCCCGCCACGATG
>NZ_DCXA01000081.1:3327-4475 GCF_002328915.1 Aquabacterium sp. UBA2148 | reverse complement strand
CGCCCCCCGCCACGATGCCACCCCCCAACACACGGTCGAGCTCTTCCAGCCCGGTGGGTGTGCGCGAGACTTCGGCCGCTTCGATGTCCGACAGCGTGGTCACGGGCTGCGCGGCGTTGAGGCCGCGCGCCATGGCCTGCATGCGGTTCTTGCCGCCCGTGGGCTCGGCGCGGGCCTCGTCCAGCGTGTTCCAGGCGTTGCAATGCGGGCACTTGCCCAGCCACTTGGGGCTGGTGCCGCCGCACTCGCGGCAGACGAACAGGGTCTTGTCTCGCGCCATGCCTCAGGCCTGGGTGTCGCCATCAGCGGCTTGGGGGGTCGACGCGGCCGGGTCGGCGCCACTGCTCTGGATGGCACGAAAGCGCCGGTCGAGTTCCTGGCGCAGCTGACGACGCAACTTGGCCGCCTCGAAGCGGCGCTTCTCGTCAGGGGTGCTGGGCGTCAGCGGGGTCACGGCCGTGGGACGCGATTGATCATCGACCGCCACCATGGTGAAAAAGCAGCTCTGGGCATGGCGCACCACCTGGGTGCGGATGTTCTCGGTCACGACCTTGATGCCGATCTCCATCGACGAGTTGCCGGTGTAGTTCACGGAGGCCAGGAAGGTCACCAGCTCGCCCACATGGATGGGCTGGCGGAAGGTCACCTGGTCCACTGACAAGGTGACGACGTAGCAGCCAGCCCAGCGTGCGGCGCAGGCGTAGGCCACCTGGTCAAGCAGCTTGAGGATGGTGCCACCGTGCACGTTGCCGGAGAAGTTGGCCATGTCCGGCGTCATGAGCACGGTCATGCGCAGTTGGTGGCGTTGGGAGTCGGAGTCCATCATGCGGGGTTCTTCTTGTGTTGGATAGGGCGCCCGGGCAAGCAAGGTTCACGCCGCGCCATGGGCGTCGATGGCCTGCATCGGCACCCGTGGCGACAGGGCGCACATCAGCTCGTAGCCGATGGTGCCGGCGTGCCGCGCCACCTCGTCGATCTGCAGCGAACTGCCGTGCGGACCGCGTCCCCACAGGGTCACCTCGGTGCCGATCACGGCTTGGGGGATGTGACTGATGTCCACCGTGATCATGTCCATCGACACGCGTCCGACGACGCCGGTCACCACGCCGTCGACCAGCACCGGCGTGCCGTCGGGCGCGTGGCGGGGG
>NZ_DCXA01000081.1:0-3236 GCF_002328915.1 Aquabacterium sp. UBA2148 | reverse complement strand
GCGGGGGTAGCCGTCGGCGTAACCGCAGGCGACCACACCAATGCGCATGTCTTGCTCCGCGGTGAAGCGGCTGCCGTAGCCGATGGTGTCACCAGCGCGCAGGTGCTGCACCCCGATCAGCTTGGAGTGCAGTGTCATGGCCGGCTGCAGGCCCCAGTGATCGGCATCGTGCTCGGGGTGGTCGGGCGAGGCGCCGTAGAGCATCACGCCTGGGCGAACCCAATCGCCCCGGATTTTCGGATCGTGGGCGTGTCGCAGGGTCGCGGCGCTGTTGCACAGGCTGCGCTCGCCGCTGAGATCGGCCGTGTGGTGGTGAAAGACCTCGGCTTGGTGGGCGATGCCCCGTGGACCGTCGGCATCGGAAAAATGCGTGATGAACGAGACCTCGTCGACCTGGGGCAGGGCGCTCAGGCGCAGCCAGGCATTGCGAAAGGCCTGTGGCGTGAAACCCAGGCGGTTCATGCCCGTGTTCATCTTGAGGAAAACGCGCTGGGGCCACTCGGTTTTGTGCTGCGCCAGCCAGTCGATCTGCTGTTCGCAGTGCACCACGTGCCACAGGTCCAGGCGCGAACACCACTCCAGGTCGCGTGCGTCGAACACGCCTTCGAGCAGCAGGATGGGGCCGCGCCAGTCCATCTCGCGCAACTTGCGCGCTTCGGCGATGTCCAGCAGCGCGAAGCCGTCGGCTGCGCGCAGGCCTTCGAAGGCGCGCTCCAGGCCGTGACCGTAGGCGTTGGCCTTGACCACCGCCCAGATTCGCGCATCCGGGGCGCATTCGCGGGTGCGGACGAGGTTGTGCCTGAGGGCATCGAGGTGAATCAGGGCTTCTAGCGGACGCGGCATGGGACGGGATTTTGCCAGCCATGTTCGTGGTGCGTGCCGGGCACCGGTTTTGATCCCTGTTTGACGCCGTTGATGCGCGCGCTCTGCCGTTTGGACCGCCTTGTGCAACAGGCCGGCATGCTATAACCCGCTGCCTTGATCGGACGCGTTGAGAAACACTCCCTGACCGATCCGGCAGCCGACGTTTGACTGGAACCCTCGTGAACCCCTGACTGCGCGCATGAAAAAAGGCTTCTACACCATCATGGCGGCGCAGTTCTTCAGCTCGCTGGCCGACAACGCCTTGTTCGTCGCGGCGGTGGAATTGCTGAAGTCCAGCGGGGCGCCGGCCTGGCAGCCTGCGGCGCTGGTGCCCATGTTTGCGCTTTTTTACGTGGTGCTGGCCCCCTTCGTGGGCGCTTTCGCCGACGCCCTGCCCAAGGGGCGGGTCATGTTCCTGTCCAACTCCGTCAAGGTGGTGGGTTGCCTGATGATGCTGTTCGGCAGCCACCCGCTCATGGCCTACGCGGTGGTGGGCCTGGGCGCGGCGGCGTACTCGCCCGCCAAGTACGGCATCCTCACCGAGCTGCTGCCCCCCTCTCAGTTGGTCAAGGCCAATGGCTGGATCGAGGGCCTGACGATCACATCCATCATCCTGGGTGTGGTGCTGGGCGGCCAGCTCATGGGTCATCACGTTGCGCCCCACCTGCTGGCCATCGACCTGCCTGGGTTCGACTGCGGCATCGACACGCCGGCCGAGGTGGCCATCTCCACGCTGGTGCTGCTCTACGCGATCGCTGCGTGGTTCAACCTGCGCATCCCGCGCACCGATGCCCCGCTGCAGCCCTTTGCCTCCAACCCGCTGGAGCTGGCTCGCGATTTCTGGGGCTGCAACCGCCGCCTGTGGCAGGACAAGCTCGGTCAGATCTCGCTGGCCACGACGACGCTGTTCTGGGGCGTTTCCGGCAATTTGCGCTACATCGTGCTGGCTTGGGCGGGTGTCGCGCTGCACTACGACACCACCAAGGCTTCTGCCTTGGTCGGCGTGGTGGCCATTGGCACGGCGGTGGGCGCCGTGGTCGCTTCGGTCAAGATGAAGCTGGATAAAGCGACGGCCGTCATCCCGCTGGGGGTGGCGATGGGCGTGCTGGTGCTGGGCATGAATTTCTTGACCGACATCGTGATCGCCGTGCCTTTCCTGATCCTGCTGGGCGGGCTGGGCGGCTTCCTGGTCGTGCCGATGAACGCGTTGCTGCAGCACCGCGGGCACAACCTGATGGGAGCAGGGCGCTCGATCGCCGTGCAGAACTTCAACGAGCAGGCTTGCATCCTGCTGCTGGGCTTCATGTACGCGGCGCTGACCAACTCAGGCTTGTCGGCATATGGCGCGATTTCTGCCTTTGGTGTCGTGGTGGCGGTGTCGATGCTGGTGATCGGCATGTGGCACCGCATGAACCTGCGTCGGCACCCCGCCGAGGTCGAGCGGCTGTTGGCCATCGCCCGCTCAGATCACCACCATTGAGCGCGGTGGGTGTGCCCTGCGACAGGCTGGTGCACGGCTGCTCACGTCTGCTCACAAAGGGCGCACACAGCTTTACAAACGGCTGTCGTCGTGCTGAGGGCGCGGGCCGTTGAGGTCTCACAGGAGACCATCATGCAAACCTCTTCCCTCGTTCGCATCGTTCAACGTGTTGCCGCCCTGGCCGTTCTGGCTGGGGGCGTGTCTGCCGCACAGGCCGGTGGCGTGTACTGGGCAGTCAATGTGGATGCCCCTTCACATGGCGGCGGCCGGGTCGGCACGACCATTTCCAATTCGCCCCGTGGCTTGTACGGCCCTGCGCCCGTGATCATTGCCCCGCCCGTGGTGGTGGCGCCGCAGCCCGTTTACCAGGTGGGGTACCCCGGCTACCACTCGGGGCACCGCCACGCCCGCGGCCACCATGGCTGGTGGGGTGGCAAACACCGTTACCACCGTGGCTACCACCATGGGTACCGCGAGGGCTACCGCGATGGCCGTGACGACGACCGAGGTTGGGACCGCCGCGGTGGCCACGATGACGACGGCGGCTGGCGCGGTCATCGCTGAGCCAGACGCAAGCTGGCCGGTCCCGGGTGGGTGGGTCGTCAGCGACGGCGGCTGCCCCCCAGCAGCGAACCCAGAACACCTCGGATGATTTCGCGCCCCACCGTCGAGCCGATGGTGCGGGCGGCCGACTTGGCCACGGTCTCCAGGATGGAGTCCTTGCGGCCACTGCCCTTGAGCATGCCGTCGGCCACGTCGCCCAGCCAGCCGCCGCCGGTCGAACCCGCCGCATCGCGGGCGCCCCCCGCAGCGCCACCCTTGACCGCATCGGCGGCTTCTTCGGCCATGCTCCGTTCGCGGCCTGATGCGCTTCGGTCAGGCCCGCTGCCTG
>NZ_DCXA01000244.1:8677-16904 GCF_002328915.1 Aquabacterium sp. UBA2148 | reverse complement strand
GGAGCCACTGGCGGGCGGCGAAGGCGGCGATGTCCTGGTGGCGGTGGTTCAGACCCGGCACGCCATGGGTGGCGCGGTGCCACGCCCGCTCGAGGATGTGAAAGCCCTGAGACCAGGCGTTGAAAGGCCATTGCTGCCAGCCCGCGCTGGCAAAGCGACGGTCAGGCTGGTCTGAGGGGCGGCCCTGAGGGTCGGTGCCCAGGTGCGCATGAGCGGGGTTGGTGACGGCCGCACTCAGGTCTTCGGCGGTCTGCTTGATGAGGTCGAGCTGCTTGCCCGGAGAGATCATCAGGTGCGAGAGCCAGTCCAGGTAGACCAGCGTGGTCTGGATGGGCGAGATGCCGCTCATCAGCTGGCCGATGTCGCCATGCACCTGGCGGTCCAGCGCGCGGACCCAGTCGTTCCAGCTCATGTCTTGGGGTGGGCATTCGCTCATGGTGTGCTCCAGGCTTGCGCTGACGGTGCGGGCTTCAGCCCTGCCTCGCCAGCATTGAACGGAATCGCGACAAGGCGATGAAGAGGAAGACCGCCCCGGCCACCGAAACGGCGAGCAGTTGCGGCCAGACGATGTCCAGGCCCGCGCCGCGGTACAGCACGGCGTGGGTCAGTTTGACGAACTGCGTGGTGGGCGAGACCTGCACCACGCCCTGCATCAGCTCGGGCATGCTCTCGACCGGCGTGGCCGCGCCAGAGAGCAGGTACAACACGACGTAGACCGGTGCGGCCAGCAGACCGAACTGAGGCATCGACGAGGTGACCGTGGCCAGCAGAACACCCAGCGAGGTCACGGCAAACAGGTAGGCCGCCGTGCCCAGCAGGAACAAGGTGATGGAGCCCAGCAGCGGCACGCCCAGCCAGCCCTGCACCACGAACATCAGCGACAGCCACACCGCCAGCAGGATCACGCCGCCATTGGCGAGGATTTTGGCCAGCGCGATTTCAGAGGGGCGCACCGGCATCACCAGCAGGTGCTCGATGGTGCCGTGTTCGCGCTCGCGGATGACAGCTGCGCCCACCAGGATGATGGCCAGCACCGTGATGTTGGTGATGATGAGCATCACCGAGGTGAACCAGTGCGACTGGTTGTTGGGGTTGAACTCGAGGTGGATGACAGGGCGGGCAGGCAGCAGGCTGTCGATGCCCTGTTGGTGGAAGAAGCCGAGCAGCTCTTGCAGGAAGACCTCATTGAGGTAGGCCACCCCCAGGCCCGCCTGCGTCATGGCCGTGGCGTCCACGGTGACCTGGATGGCGGGCGCGCGCCCGGCCAGCACGTCGGCCTCGAAATGCGGCGGCACGTCGATGACGAAGATGACGTCGCCGCGGTCCAGCGCCGGGCCGGCCTGCTGCGTGGTGATGTCTCGCGGTGGCTGGAAATAGGGCGCGCGGATGGCGTCGCGCAGTCGCATGGACAGCGCCGACTGGTCGGCATCGATCCAGCCCACCGAGGCGTGCGAGACCTCGGCCTTGACGCCCTTGGCCGTCGTGTAGACCGAGATCGTGAACGCAAACAGGATCAGCGCGACCAGGGGCAGGTCGCCCAGCAGGCTGCGCAGCTCTTTCGCCGACAGCCTGGCGACGTTGAGCAGCCATTGGCGGGTGTCGTGCCCCATGTCTCAAGCCTCCTGCTTGCGCACAGCCAGCCGCGCCAACGCCAGGTAGCCCAGGCCGAAAGCCAGCAGCGCCGCGTACATGGGTCCGAAGCTGTCAAAACTCAGGCCCTTGGTGAAGCTGCCCAGGCTGATGAGCTGGAACCACGAGGCCGGAAAGCCCTGGCCCACCCAAAGCGCCGCACCCGTGAGCGTGGACACCGGATACAGCAGGCCCGAAAAGTTGATGGAGGGGATCAGGCAGACGATGGCCGTGGCGAAGGTGGCCGCCACCTGCGACTTCAAAAAGGCCGAGATCAGCAGGCCCAGCGCCGTGGTCGCAAAGACGAAGCACAGGGCCCCCAGGCTCAGCGCAAAGAAGTTGCCCTTGAGCGGCACCTGCAGCACCACGATGGTCAGGAACACCAGGCTGAGGTAGCTCAGCATGGCCAGGCCGATGTAGGGCAGTTGCTTGCCCACCAGGAACTGCCCCACGCTGGCCGGTGAGGCATAGAGGTTGAGGATGGAGCCCATCTCTTTCTCGCGCACCACGCCCAGCGCGGTGAGCATGGCGGGGATGATGATCAGGCACAGCATCAAGAGGCCAGGCGTGGAGGCGTAGATGCTGCGAAAGGCCTGGTTGTACGCAAAGCGGGGCTCCAGGCGCGCGGGCAAGGTCGGCACCTTCAGCCCCGGGGTTTCCTGTGCGAAGCGCATGGCGTGCTCAAGCAGGATGCCTCGGGCATAACCGCGCACGTTCTCGGCGGTGAAGGTCTGTGCGCCATCGATGTACAGGGCCACATCGGGGCGCCGTCCTTGGACAAGGTCGCGCCCGAAACCCGGCGGGACCTCGATCACCAGCACCACCTCGTGTGCGCGCAGCAGGGCATCGCCTTCTTCGATGGTCTGCACCGAGCCTTTGCGTTGAAAGTAGCGCGAGCCTTCGAAGTGCTCGATCAGCTGCCTGCTGTCGTGCGTCTGGTCGCGGTCGAGCACGGTGAAGCTGGCCTTCTGGATGTCGAAGGAGATGCTCCACGCTGCCGTGACCAGCAGGATGATCGGACCCAGCAGGGCGAAGGTCAGGCGGATCGGGTCGCGCTTGAGTTCCATGGCCTCGCGGCGCGCGAAAGCCCAGGTGCGGGCCCACCAGTCGAGCAGCGTGCGCTCGCGCATCGAACGCACCGAGCTTCTCAAAGTGTCGGCGGCATCCTGAGCAGGCAACGAGGTCGGACCAGGCGCATGGGAGGCAGCGAGGGTGTTCTGTGCAGGCGCGGCTGGCGTGCGAGCCGTGGCCGCCATCTGGGCCGCCTGCACCGTCGTGTCGGCCGCCTGCAGGTGCGCCACGAAGGCGTCTTCCAGCGAGGCGGCGCCTTGTGCCTGTTGCAGCGCCTGGGGCGAACCCACGGCCAGCACCCGTCCCCGGTGCATCAGCGAGATGCGGTCACATCGCTCGGCCTCGTTCATGAAATGGGTCGACACGAAGATGGTGACCTGCTCTTGCCTGGACAGCTGCACGAGCTGACGCCAGAACAGGTCACGCGCGGCCGGGTCAACGCCCGAGGTGGGCTCATCGAGGATCAGCACCTCGGGCTTGTGCAGGCAGGCAGCGGCCAGTTGCAGGCGTTGGCGGATGCCCAGCGACAGCTCGCTGGGCCGGGCCTCGGCGTGTTCACCCAGGTCAAAGCGCTGCAGTGCGTCGCCGATGGCGTGCTCGGCCACATCACATTCCATGCGATACAGGCGCGCGTGCAGCACCAGGTTCTGCCGCACGCTCAGCTCGTCATACAGAGAGAAGGCCTGCGACATGTAGCCCACCTTCATGCGCGTCTCGAGGTTGCGCGGGTCGATGGGCGAGCCCAGCAACTGTGCCGAGCCCGAGCTGATGTCCAGCAGCCCCGTGAGCATCTTCATGGTCGTCGTCTTGCCACAACCGTTCGAGCCCAGGAAGCCGAAGATCTCGCCACGCTCGATGCGAAAGCTCACGTTGTCCACGGCGATGAAGTCACCGAAGCGGCGCGTCAGGCCCTGGGCCTCGATGGCGGGCGGCCCATCCACCGCAGGACGGGGCGGGATGACCAGCGGCTCGCTGCTGCCACGCGCATCCTCCGGCAGCAACTCGATGTAGGCCGCTTCAAGCGTGTGCTGCGGCGTGCGCGCCAGCACGTTCTCGGTGCGGTCGAACACCAGCACCTGCCCTGCGTCCATGGCCACCAGGTGCTCGAAGCGTTCGGCCTCTTCCATGTAGGCCGTCGCCACGATCACCGTCATGCCGGGGCGCTCGGCGCGCAGGGCTTCGACCAGGGCCCAGAACTGCCGCCGTGACAGCGGGTCCACGCCCGTGGTGGGCTCATCGAGGATGAGCAGATCGGGGTCGTGCACCAGCGAGCAACACAGGCCGAGTTTCTGCTTCATGCCACCCGACAACTTGCCCGCAGGCCGATCGCGAAAGGGCGCCAGGCCCGTGGCGTCGAGCAGCCGCTGGATGCGCGCCTCGCGCTCGGCCGCGCCCTGGCCGAACAGCCGCGCAAAGAAGTCGATGTTCTCGGCCACCGACAGAGTCGGGTAGAGGTTGCGGCCCAGGCCCTGCGGCATGAAGGCCACGCGAGGCGACAAGCGGGCGCGTGCTGGCGCACTGGACAGGTCTTCACCCAGCACGTGGACACGGCCATGCTGGATCACCTTCACGCCGGCGATGAGCGACAGCAAGGTCGACTTGCCGACGCCGTCCGGCCCCACCAGCGCAATGGTGCGCCCTGCGGGCAGTTGCAGGCTGACGTGCTCGAGCGCCCGGGTGTCACCGTATCGGTGGCCAAGGTCTCGCACATCCACGGCGATGGCGATCTCGCTGGGGTGACTCATGCTGTCAACGCGGTTGACGATCGCTTGGACCCGCCTGCTCATCGGGCAGCCTCACCATCAGCGATGCTGGCCAGGGCTTGCTGGCATCGCTGCGCACATGCCCATACCCGGTCAGACCCGCTTTCACATGGGGCGCATGGCGGCGGGCCAGCTCAGGCGCCACCTTGAGCTTGACGCGAAAAACCAGCTTCTCGCGCTCGGCTGCCGTCTCCACGTACTTGGGTGTGAACTGCGCCTCCGAAGCAACGAAGGTCACCACCGCCGGGATGACGAACTGCGGCGCCGCGTCCAGCACGATGCGGGCCTCGTCACCCAGCTTGAGTCCGCCCGCCACGTCGGTCGGCAGGAACAGCGTCATGTGCACTTCTGCCGTGTTCAGCAGCGTGGCCACACGTCCACCCGAGGGGATGACCGAGCCCGGCTCGACCACGCGGTACTCGATGCGGCCGGCCACCGGCGCGCGCAGCACCAGGTCCTCCAGCGCCACGTTCAGGCGCTTGATCTGGGCATCGGCTTCGGCCCGCGCAGCGGTGGCTTCACCAATGGCTGCGCGGGCCACCTGGATGCCCGCTTGCTCGCCATCGCGCTGAGCCGTGCGCCGCTCCACCTCGGCGCCGGAGACCAGCGCATCCTGCTTGAGACGCGTCGCGTGATCCAACTCCAATTGGGCAATGCGCGCCTGCACCTTGCGCACCTCGGTTTCGGCGCCCGCGCGCTGCATGGCCTGGGAGGCTCGATCGCGGGCGGCTTCCACGGCGTCACGTTGGGCCAGCAGGTCGGTCGGGTCCTGCCTTGCGATCACGTCGCCGGCCTTGACCAGGTCGCCCTCGCGCACTGGCAGCTCGACGATGCGGCCCGGGTACTTTGCTGCGACCTCGATGCGCTCGACCTCCACCCGGCCATTGCCTCGGTGGATGCCATCGGGCAGGCGGTCGCGCTGGGTGTTCACCCACCAGGCGACGCCCACGGCGGCGGCCAGTGTGACGGCGATCAAGGTCCGGTTCAGGGAGCGTCGGTTCATGGTGCAGGGGGCGCCAGCGCCGCGAGCTGGGCCCGCAGCGAGATGGCGATCAAGTCAAGGAGTTGGTCGATGCGTTCGGGCGTGAAGCGATCCCACCCGAGTCGGCGCAGCAACAAGGCATCCGACAGCCTCAGGCTCATCACCTGGTGTGCGGCCAGGAACGTGATGGCGCGCGGCAGGGCGTGCGAGGCCTCGCGGCCACAGATGCGGGCCACCAGGCCCTCGACGGCGTCCTGCATGGGCGCCACGACCTGGCTGAACAGGCGCTCCAGCGCCGGCCCTTCCTCGGCCTGCAGCCTCAGGAAGAACTGCACCCACTCCGCCGGGAAGTCGTCGGCGAGCAGCACCCGGGCCTGATCGCACAAGAAGGCCACCACCCGCTCGATCAGCGCGTCTCGTTCGGCAACCGCGGGTTCCGCGGTGTTCCCGCGGGGCATTTCGCTCGCAGCCCCTGTGGTGCCCCGAGCCCACCACATCAACAGAGGTTCGCGCTGTCGCGCCTGGATGGCGTCAGCCAGGAAGCCTGCGGCCTCGATGTAGAGCTCTTCCTTGGTGCCGAAGTAGTAGGGGATGGCGCCCAGGTTCATGCCGGCGGCGCTGGCGATCATCCGCGTGGTGGTGCCGTCAAAGCCGTGGCGACCGAACTGCTCCAGCGCAGCGCGCAACATGCGTTCGCGAGCCTGAAGCCCACGCGCTGTTTCGGTCAGCGGGGCCGGGCGCCGTGCGCTGGGTCCGCAGGCATGGGTTGGAGAGATCAGGGCACACATGGTTCGAGGCTTGTTGCGATGCAGCATTGCATCGGCCTCGAAGTCAGTCAACCGTATGACTTGACGTGAATCAACCCCGCTGACAAAAACGCCTGCCCCAACGATGGGCGTCAACCGAGGGTCATGAATCGAGGGTCATGAAGCTCGCATCGGTGCCGAACGATCGCAGCTTGGCCAGCAGGCCCGGGTGGTCGACCTGACGGGCTTGAAAGCCCTGCTTGTGCCAATACGGCTGCGAGCCCTGGACGGCCACCAGGGCCAGTCCAGCCAGCCCCGAGGCACGCGCGTGCTCGAACGCCCTCTGGACCAGGCCTTGCCCTGCACCGCTGCCTCGGTGGTCGGGGTCAACCGCCAGGTCGTGCAGGTAGAGCCATTTCGGCCGCACAGGCGGCTGCCAGTTGACCGCGTGCAGCGCCGGGAAATGGTCTTCGTCAACCGGCAGGGTCACCAGGTAGGCCAGGGCCATTTCTGCCTCGACCGCCAGCCAGGCTGAGGTGGGCGATTGCCGGATCTTGTTTTCGAAGGCGCCGAGCGGCTCGTGGTATTGCGGAGGGTAGCAGCGTCGCTGGATGGTGAGCACCTGTTCCAGGTCCGTGGGCGTCATCGATCGGATGTCCATGGCGGGAGTCTAGGTGTCGTTGTGTAAAGCCTGTCCGATGGCCCACTGGTTCCAAGGGGGACTTGGTAGTAATCCGGGGTTCGCTGGTGCGAGGTGGGCGCGGCATGGGGGTATCCTGCGTGCCTCTCGCAGCAGCATTCCCCCTGACTCCCATGATCACGATCGAGAAGAACCGTTCCTGGACTGGCGTGGCCATCGTGGCCGCAGTGGCCGTGGCTGGTGGATTGGCCTGGTGGGCGTTTGCCCCCCAGGGTGGCTCGGGCGAGGCGGGCACGCCCGGCGCTTCGGGTTCCATGTGGCAGTGGTCCTCTGCATCGGGCGCCGCTGGCGGTGGCGCCCCCGTGACCTCCATCCTCAACGATGCGCGCTGGGGCACCGTCAACACCGAAGACCAATCCACGCTTGAAGGTGCCTTGAGCAAGGCGCCCAACGCCAAGGCCGAGGCCGCTCGCATCGTCAGCTATGTGCAGTACCACCGTGCCTTCGAAGCCTGGCAGGGGCTGGACGAGCAAAAGCAGGCCCGCGAGCGCCGGCAACTGGCCGAGGGCCTCTTCAAGGAGCTGCCTGACCGCCTCAAGACGGGCGAATTCACGCTCATGGAAGCCGCACTGATGGGCGCCGTGCTGATCGCCGAGGCCGAGCCCGATGAAGCCCGTCGCACCCAGCGCGTCGAAGCCTGGCAGGCGCAGCTGGCCACGATCGTTCCCAACCCCGAGGACGAAACCCGCATGGCCGCGCAGAACCGCGAGACCGAGTACATGCGCCGCCGCGCCACCGCCTTCGGCGAATGGCAGAACCAGACCGACCCTGCGCTGCGCACGCCCGCCAAGCTGGAGCAGACCATGGCCGAGATCAACCGCGCCTACGCAAGCGGCCAGTGAACGGTTGAGCCTGGTCAGCCCGCTGGCCTGAGCCAGGCCAGCGCGCCGATCCACAGCGGCACGGTGGCCATGCCCAACAGCGTGGACACCGTGATCAAGCCCGCCACGAACGGCCCGTTGCCACCCATTCGCACCGCCAGCACATAAGCGCTGGAGGCCGTGGGCAGCGCCCCGAAGGCCACCAGGATGGCCTGCTCTGTGGGAGGCAGCTTCAGCACCCAGGCCAGGCCGATGGCCGCGATCGGCAGCAGCAGGTGCCTGATGCCCAGCAGGCCCAGCGCAAGGGCGGGCGCAGCCGTCAAACCGGTCATCTTCAGGCCGGCACCGACGGCGAGCAGCCCCAGCGGCAGCGCAGCCTGACCGATGCGCCCCACCGTTTCCAGCAACCACGCTGGCAGGTGGATGTCGAGCACGCGCACCAGCAGGCCACTGAGGGTGCCGATGATCAAAGGATTGCGAGCCAGCTCGGCCCAAGTGTTGTGCCCGCCATGGCG
>NZ_DCXA01000244.1:8119-8620 GCF_002328915.1 Aquabacterium sp. UBA2148 | reverse complement strand
CCCGCCATGGCGGGCCAGGCTCCAGACCGCTCCGGCATTGCAAAGTGGCACGCACAACGCGATCAGGATGGCGATCAGGGCGACACCCTGCGCGCCCAGCAGGCGATCGGCCAGCGCCAACGCGATGTAGGAGTTGAATCGAAACGCGACCTGCGCCCCGCTGGCGTGCAGCGTCGCGTCCACGCCAGGCAGGTGACGCAGCCAGGTTGCCAGCAACAGGCCCAGCAAACACAGCCCGACGCCAGCGCCTGCCAGGGTGGCGGCATCGCCCGGCTGCAGGGGGCTGCGCACGATCGAGGCGAACAACAGGGCCGGGAACAGCAGGTGGTAGACCAGGCGTTCAACCACGTCCCAGGTGGGGCGTCCGAAGGCCGTGTAACGGCACAGACAGAAACCTCCCAGAATCAACAGGAAATCAGGCAGCAACAAAAGCGGGTCCATCATGGTGCCCGTGAGCCTAGCTGGTTTGCCCTTGAAAGCCGATTGTGTGTCCCCACATTC
>NZ_DCXA01000244.1:4981-8059 GCF_002328915.1 Aquabacterium sp. UBA2148 | reverse complement strand
AGCCGATTGTGTGTCCCCACATTCAAACGGTCCTGGCGGGCTGCTAGGCTGCCTTTCACCCAACAAACACCGCTGCATGCTGAATTTTTCCTGGCGCCTGCGCGCCACCCGTCACCTGGCCTGCACCGCGCTGCTGGCCCTCGTCGCTGGCACCTGGGTCGGGGCATCTCCCGCCATGGCGGCCAGCCTCGAAGGGCAGACTTTCGAGGACACGGCGGTGCTGTCCGATCGCACCCTGCGCCTGAATGGACTGGGCTTGCGCGGCGTGGCCTGGATCAAGGCCTTTGTGGCCGGCTTGTATCTGGCCGCCCCCACGAAGGACTCGGCACAGGTCCTGAGCATGCCGGGCCCCAAGCGCCTGCGCCTGAAGATCATGCTCGACGCGCCCAGCAACGAGCTGACCAAGTCGCTGACCAGCCGCATTGCGCGCCACGAACCGGAGCCCGTGCAGGCCCAGATCGGCGCCCGGCTGCAGACCCTGGCCTCCCTGATCGACGGCTTGGGCGAGCTCAAGGTGGGCGACACCGTTGACCTCGACTTCCAGCCCGACCGAGGCACCGTGCTGCGCTTGAACGAAAAGCCCATCGGCCAGCCCGTGGCCGGCGATGACCTGTACCGGGCGGTGCTGAAAATCTTCGTCGGCGAGCACCCGGCCGACAAACGCATGAAAGAGGGTTTGCTGCGTGGCGGTGTCTGACGACGCCAGCGGGGCGCCGGGCGGCACAGGTCAGCAGACCGACTCGCTGCCCGCGCCGACCGACCCTGTCGTCGATCGGTTCGTCGATGCCATCTGGCTGGAAGACGGCCTGAGTGACAACACCCTGGCCGCTTACCGCCGTGACCTGTCGGCCCTGGTGAGTTGGCTTTTCGGGCATGCGGGGCGCACCTTGCTGCAAGCCTCGGAGGCCGACCTGCAGGCCTACATGCTGGCCCGTCACGGCGAGTCTCGTCCAGCCTCGGTGGGGCGCCGCCTGAGCGTTTTCCGGCGGTTCTACCGCTGGGCCATCCGCGAACACCTGTGTCAGGCCGACCCGACCGTGCGCATGGATGCCCCGCGCCAGCGCATGCGCCTGCCCGGCACCCTGACCGAAGACCAGGTCGAGCAACTGCTTGCCGCCCCCGATCCCCACGAGCCCCTCGGCCAGCGCGACCGCGCCATGCTCGAGCTCATGTACGCCAGTGGCCTGCGCGTGAGCGAGCTCGTGGGCTTGCGCACCGTGCAGGTCAGCCTGGATGAAGAGGTGCTGCGCGTGACAGGCAAGGGCAGCAAGGAGCGCCTGGTGCCTTTTGGCCAGGAGGCCAGCGGCTGGTTGCTGCGCTACATGAGCGAGGCCCGCCCACAGATCCTGGGAGAAGGCCGCAGCAGCGAAGACCTGTTCGTCACCGCTCAGGGCCATGCCATGAGCCGGCAGATGTTCTGGAAGCTCATCCGCAAACACGCCATGCACGCGGGCATCACCCAGCACCTGTCGCCGCACACCTTGCGGCACGCCTTCGCCACCCACCTGCTCAACCACGGCGCTGATTTGCGCGTGGTGCAGATGCTGCTGGGCCACGCCGACATCTCGACCACCCAGGTCTACACCCACGTGGCGCGCGAGCGGCTGAGGCAGTTGCACGCGCAGCACCACCCGCGTGGCTGATGCACCGGGGTGTCCTGGCTGCGGTTCAGGCGCCTCGGCAGCTCAGTCGGTGCCCAGCAGAAATGCCATTTCTTCTTCGGTGAACCCGGCTGCTTTGCGCGCCGCTTCGTTGAAAGGCGGGCGCAAGCGGGGTGCCTCGAATTCGCGCACCAGCCGAGGGTAGAGCGTCACGGCGTCGAGCCCGCGCTCCTGGCACAGGTGGTGAAACCATCGGTTGCCGATCGCCACGTGGCCAACCTCGTCACGCAGGATCAAGTCAAGGATCTCGACCGCGCGCAAGTCGCCCGCACGCGTGAGCTTGTCCTGGATCAGCGGCGTGGCGTCCAGCCCGCGGGCTTCCAGCGTGCGCGGCACCAGCGCCATGCGCGCCACGATGTCGTGCCGCGTCTTCTCGCACATGCTCCACAGGCCATCGTGGGCATCGAAGTCGCCGTAGTCGTGCCCCAGGCTTTGCAGGTGCTCGCGCAGCAGGCTGAAGTGCAGCGCCTCCTCGGCGGCCACACGAAGCCAGTCGCGGTAGAAGGCCTCGGGCATGCCCGCGAAACGCCAGACGGCGTCGAGCGCCAGGTTGATGGCGTTGAACTCGATGTGGCAGATGGCGTGCAGCAGCGCCGCGCGCCCATCCAGGGTGAAAGGGCTGCGCGAGGGCACGTCCTTGGCGGGCACCAGCCGGGGCAGGGCAGGGCGGCCCGGCATGGCGGTTTGCTGCGCCTCGCTCAGCGTCAGCACCGCCAGCCGCACGGGCTCGGACCACGCGTTGTCACCACTCGGGTGTTGCGCTGTGCGCGCAGCTGATGGCGCCACCAGGCAAGCCGAAGCTTCTTCAAACAGCACTCGTGCCTGGGCAGCTTTGCGTGCCGGATCGGGCTCGAGCAGTGCGTCGAGGGCCCGGTGTCGGATGCTCGGGCGATGCGGCGGGCTCTGAGGGCTCATGCCCCCGATTGTCGCAGCCCTGACATCGGGCTGGCCCAGGGCTCACTCGTGCCAGCTCACCCAGCCGAAATGCGCCGTCACCAGGATCAGGATGCCGAAAGCGATGCGGTACCAGGCGAAGGGCACGAAGGTGTGGCCGGACACGTAGCGGATCAGCCAGCGCACGCACACCCAGGCCGACAGGAACGCAAAAACCAGCCCGGTGGCGAACAGCGGCAGGTCATCCCAGGACAAGAGCGCGCGCTCTTTGTAGAGGCTGTAGATGCCAGCGCCCACCAGGGTCGGGATGCCCAGGAAGAAGCTGTAGTCGGTGGCCGCCTTGCGCGACAGCCCCATCAACATGCCGCCGATGATGGTCGCGCCCGAGCGGCTGGTGCCCGGCACCATGGCCAGGCACTGGATCAGGCCGACCTTGATGGCGTCGACAAAGCCCAGGTCGTCGATGGTCTCGACGCGGGCCTGAGGTTGACGCGCTGCGATGCGCTCGGCGATCAGGATGATT
>NZ_DCXA01000244.1:0-4869 GCF_002328915.1 Aquabacterium sp. UBA2148 | reverse complement strand
CCCCGCCGATGATGAAGGTGGTGGCCACCACGGTGGGCGTGAACAGGTGTTCCTTGATCACCTTGCCGACCAGCAGGCCCATGACGACCGCAGGCAGGAAGCCGATGACCACGTTGAGTGCAAAGCGCTGGGCTTTCGGGTCGGAGCCGAGGCCGGCGACCGTGTCCTTCAGGCGCTGCATGTAGACCAGGATGACGGCAAAGATGGCGCCGGTCTGGATGGCGATCTCGAAGACCTTGGCTTTTTCGGAGCCGGCGGCTTCAGAGAAACCCATCATGGCATTGGCCAGGATGAGGTGGCCAGTGCTGGAGATGGGCAGGAACTCGGTCAGCCCCTCGACGATGCCCATCAACGCGGCCTTGAAGAACAACACCAGGTCCAAAGCGATCTCCTGCAACAAGACGAAGCCGGCAGCGAGCCGGCGATGCAGCGCATCTTAGGGCCTGTGCATTCGGACACATGCCCCGCCGCGCCCCAGGGACAGGGGGGCTTGTCTACACTCCGCCACATGCCTTTGCTCACCCCCGATGCCCCCCTCACCGATGGTTGGCACCCGCCCGCGCAAAGCTGGCCCAACCGATACGCCGCAAGCAGCGAACGTGCCCGCACCGATTTCGGCGTGCCCCTGGGCACCTTCCTGCAGGGCGAGCCCTTGCCCGCCCTGCAATGGGTGTCCCGCAACGACGCCTTGGCGGCCGAGCTGGGCTGGCCCGTCCACTGGGCCGACGAGCAGGCCTTGCAGGTGCTGGGTGGCAACGGCCTGTGGCCAGGCATGGCCCCGATGGCCACCGTCTATTCAGGTCACCAGTTCGGTGCCTGGGCCGGGCAACTGGGTGATGGCCGGGCCCTGCTGCTGGGTGAAGTCGAAACCCCGCTCGGTCCTCGTGAGATCCAGCTCAAGGGTGCCGGCCAGACACCGTACTCCCGCCGGGGCGATGGCCGTGCCGTGCTGCGCTCGTCGATCCGCGAATTTCTTTGCTCCGAAGCCATGCACGGCCTGGGCATCCCGACCACGCGCGCGCTGGCCCTGGTGGCATCCCCGGAGCGCGTGCGCCGCGAAACCACCGAGACGGCCGCCGTCGTCACCCGTGTGGCGCCCAGCTTCATCCGATTCGGGCATTTCGAGCACTTCGCGCACAGCGCACAGCCCCGCCACCACGAGGTGCTCCATGCGCTGCTGGACTTCGTCATCACCCACCACTTCCCGCAACTGGCCGCGCAGCCCCAGCCCGCGCTGGCCCTGCTGGACGAGGTGGTGCGCCGCACGGCGCTGTTGATGGCCGACTGGCAGGCCGCCGGCTTTTGCCACGGGGTCATGAACACGGACAACATGTCCATCCTGGGCCTGACGATCGACTACGGCCCCTTTGGCTTCCTTGACGCGTTCGATCCGGACCACATCTGCAATCACTCCGACACGCAGGGGCGCTACAGCTGGAACAACCAGCCTCAGATCGGCTACTGGAACCTGCGCGCGCTGGCCCAGGCCCTGCTGCCGCTCATCCCCGAAGCGCAAGCCGATCCCAAGGTCGTCATCGAGGTGCTGGAGCGTTACGAGCAGGCCTTCATCCAGGCCATGAACGCCCGCTGGCGCACCAAGCTGGGCCTGCGCAGCGAACAGCCCGGCGACGACGCCCTGTGCATCGACTTCCTGCGCCTGCTGGCCGCGGGCAAGGTGGACTTCACCATCGCCTTTCGCCGCCTGGCCGATTTCGACACCACCGTGGGTGCCGACGACGTGCGCAACGCACCTGTGCGCGACCTGTTCCTGGATCGCGCCGCCTTTGACGCCTGGGCCGGACGCTACCGCAACCGCCTGCAGGCCGAGGCCAGCCAGGACGCCGAGCGCGCCGAACGCCTGCGCCGCGTCAACCCGCTGTACGTGCTGCGCAACCACCTGGCCGAGACCGCCATCCGCCAGGCCCAGCGGGGTGACTTCAGCGAGGTTCAGCGCCTGCACCGCTTGCTGCAGCAGCCGTTCACCGAGCAGGCCGGCTGCGAGGCCGATGCAGGCTTTCCGCCCGAATGGGCCCAATCCATCGAGGTCTCCTGTTCATCATGAGCGATCACCCTGTCAAGAAGACCGACGCCGAATGGCAAGCGCAGCTGACCTCGGCCGGCGCCGAGCCCCTGGCCTTTCGCGTCACGCGCCACGCCGCCACCGAGCCGCCTTTCAGCGGCAAGCATTGGGACAACTTCGCCGAGGGTGCCTACCGCTGCATCTGCTGCGGCGTCAAGCTCTTCGAGTCGGACACCAAGTTCGACGCCGGCTGCGGCTGGCCCAGCTACTGGCAGCCCGCGGCCGACGACCTCATCGAGTACGTGCGTGACATCAGCCACGGCATGATCCGCACCGAGGTGCGATGCAAGGGTTGCGGCGCCCACCTGGGCCATGTGTTCGACGACGGCCCGGCGCCCACCGGCGAGCGCTACTGCATCAACTCCGCCGCGATAGACTTCGAGCCCCGGTCACGTTGATCGCCCCGATTTCGCCTCTGCCTAGCGCGTCCCCATGAAATTCCTCTTCGACCTGCTGCCCGTCATCCTCTTTTTCGTCAGCTTCAAATGGGCCGACGGGCACAAGGAGGCAACGGCTGCCTGGCTCACCGAACACCTGGGCTTCGCAGTCTCCGGCGGCTCGGTGGGCGTGACCGAAGCACCGGTGCTGCTGGCCACCGTCGTTGTCGTGCTGGCCACGGTCCTGCAAATCGGCACGCTCAAGGTGCTGCGCAAGCCCGTGGACAAGATGCTGTGGGCCAGCCTGGGCATCGTCGTCGTGCTCGGCGGTCTGACGCTGTGGTTCCACGACGAGACCTTCATCAAGTGGAAGCCCACCGTCATCTACTGGCTGATGGGCACCGGGCTGCTGGTCACCGAGGTGATCTTGGGTCGCAAGATGCTCCGTCAGATGATGGGTGGCCAGGTCGACGCCCCCGACGCCGTCTGGCGTAACCTGGGCTGGGCCTGGGTGGTGTTTTTCGCGGCCATGGGCGTGCTCAACCTCTATGTGGCCTTCAACTACCCGCTCGACACCTGGGTGAGCTTCAAGATGTGGGGCAGCCTGGGCCTGACGCTGGTCTTCACGCTGGCGCAAGGTGTTTACCTCAGCCGCCACATGGTCGAGCCCGAGCCGAGCACCGAGGCCAAATCGTGAACCCAGAGAACACCGCGAACCCGCAACCCGTCACCGCCGACGAGATGGAGCGCGTGCTGCGCGCCGCGCTCTCGCCGGACGCCATCGAGGTGCACGACGACACCGCCGCGCACCAGGGCCACGCCGGGCACAGCGGCGCGCCGTTCGGCACCCATTTCTCGCTGCGCATCCGGGCCGCCTGCTTCAACGGCTTGTCACACGTGGGGCGCCATCGCCTTGTGTATGATGCCCTGCGCAATCTCATGCCCCGGGGCGTCCATGCCCTGGCCATCCAGGCCGAGCCGACCCAGCCCAAGACCTGAGCGGCTCACCTGACCTTCCTGCACCCCAAGCGCTCTGCTCAACATGAAGACTTCCCGTACCGCCCTGGCAGCCCTGCTGGCCGCTTCGCTGTCGCTGGCCGCCCCGTTGGTGTCGGCCCAGAACATCGCCATCGTCAATGGCAAGGCCGTGCCCAAGGCCCGCGTCGACGCCATGATCGACCAGATCATCAAGTCGCCCCAGCAGCCCGGCCAGCCGCCGATGACCCGCAGCCCCGAGCTGGAGCAAAAGGTCAAGGACGAGATCGTGCTGCGCGAGATCTACATCCAGGAAGCCGAACGCCTGGGCTTGCAGCGCTCGGCCGACTACAAGACGCAGATGGAGTTCGCGCGCCAGTCCATCCTGATCCGCGCTCTGTTCACCGACGCCGAGAAGAAGCTGGGCACCACCGACGCCGAAGCCCGCGCCGAGTACGACCGCATCAAGGCGTCCAATGGTGACAAGGAATACCGCGCCCGCCATATCCTGGTCGAGAAGGAAGAAGACGCCAAGGCCCTGATCGCCCAGATCAAGGGCGGCGCCAAGTTCGAAGACCTGGCCAAGAAGAACTCGAAGGACCCGGGCTCTGCCGAGAACGGCGGCGACCTCGATTGGGCCAACCCCGGCAACTACGTGCCCGAGTTCTCGGCCGCGATGACCAAGCTGCAAAAAGGCCAGGTCACGGATGCGCCTGTGAAGTCGCAGTTCGGCTTCCACATCATCAAGCTGGAAGACGTGCGCGCCGTGCAGTTCCCCGCCTTCGAAGAGGTCAAGGAGCAGATCGTTCAGCGCCAGAACCAGGTCAAGGTGTCCAAGTTCCGCGAAGACCTGAAGAACAAGGCCAAGACGGACTACAAGTTCTCCAGCGGCAACTGATGGCTGCCGGCACCTGGCTTCGGGTTGTTTGACAGCTCGGGCGCAGTGCTGGTGCATCGGCCGCGCGTCGATGACGCGGAAAAGGCAGGCGATCCCCGGATCGGCCTGCCTTTTTTGTGTGCTTTGCCTGGTGGCGTGAGCCGGTGCTGACGCCGCGACCGAGGCTCGGAGGGCGCCAGGTTTCTCAGCTTCGCTTGCGGAACACCAGGTCCCACACCCCGTGGCCGAGCTTCAGTCCGCGGTTTTCAAATTTCGTCAGCGGGCGGTAGGCCGGTTTCTCGGCGTATCCCTCGGCGGTGTTGACCAGGTCGGGGTCGGCCCCCAACACCTCGAGCATCTGCTGGGCGTATGGTTCCCAGTCGGTCGCGCAGTGGATGTAGCCGCCAGGCGCCAGGTGCCGAACCAGGTCTGCCACGAAGGGCGCCTGGATGAGCCGGCGCTTGTTGTGGCGTTTCTTGTGCCACGGGTCGGGGAAGTAGACGTGCACGCCGGCGAGCGAGCCTGGTCGGATCATGTGCTCGAGCACCTCCACGGCGTCG
>NZ_DCXA01000198.1:0-2585 GCF_002328915.1 Aquabacterium sp. UBA2148 | reverse complement strand
CATGGCCTTGGCAGCGATCTCGTCCTCGCGGATGGCCATCCAGGCTCGGCCCAGGCGCGAGTCGTGCAGCCGGCTGCACACCACCACCGCGATCACCACGATGAACAGGAACAGGTAGTAATTCAGCGTGACAGGCGCCAGCGTGAGGCCGAAGACGTGCAAGGGCTCGCCCAGGCTGACGCCACCAATGGTGATCGGATCGATGCTGCTGATGCCCATCGGTCCGTTGGTGACGTTGACCGGCGCGTCCAGGTTGTTGAGGAAGACGCGGATGATCTCGCCAAAGCCCAGCGTCACGATGGCCAGGTAGTCGCCGCGCAGGCGCAGCGTGGGCGCCCCCAGCAGCACGCCGACCATGGCCGCCACGCCCGCGCCCAGTGGGATCACGGCCCACACCGGCATGTGCAGGCCGTCGGGGAAGGCCGCAGCCACCGCCGGGAAATGCTCCAGCAAATGCGGAGAGGCCAGCAGCGCGAACAGGTAGGAGCCCACGGCGTAGAAGGCGATGTAGCCCAGGTCGAGCAGGCCGGCAAAACCCACCACGATGTTCAGGCCCAGCGCCAGCAGGATGTAGAGCAGCGCGGTGTCGAGGATGCGCACCCAGGCCTCGCCCAGCGGCTGCAGGGCCACGGGCAGCACCAGCAGGGCCACGGCGCAGACGAGGAAGGCCGCAACCCGGCCTTGAAGGCGGCCGCCCGGCATGCGAGCGCGCAACAGCTTGTTCACAGAAGACGAGACGGGCTTCATGGCAGACATGGCGTCGATCTCCAGGCCTCAGGCGCGATCGGCCACGCGCTCGCCCAGCAGCCCCTGCGGGCGCAGCGTCAGCACGAGGATGAGCACGGTGAAGGCGAAGATGTCCTGGTAATGGCTGCCCAGCACGCCACCGGTGAGGTCGCCGATGTAGCCGGCGCCCATGGCCTCGATCACGCCCAGCAGGATGCCGCCCACCATCGCACCACCCAGGTTGCCGATGCCACCGAACACCGCTGCGGTGAAGGCCTTGAGGCCCGGCAAAAAGCCCATGGTGTGCTGCACCGAGCCGTAATTGGCCGCCCACATCACACCGGCCAGCGCCGCCAGCGCCGCCCCGATGACGAAGGTGGCCGAGATCACGCGGTCCGGTCGCACCCCCATGAGCTGCGCCACGCGCGGGTTCTCGGCCGTGGCGCGCATGGCCCGGCCCAGCTGGGTGCCGTGGATCAGGGCCATCAGGGCCGCCAGGGTCAACGCCGTCACCACCAGGATCAGGATCTGCACCAGGTTGATGGTCGCGCCCATGAATTCATAGGGCTCATCGGGCAGCAGGATGGGATACGGCTTGTAATCCGGCTTCCACAGGATCATGGCCAGCGTCTGCAGCAGCAGCGACATGCCCATGGCCGTGATCAGCGGCGCCAGGCGTGGTGCATTGCGCAGCGGTCGGTAAGCGAGCTTTTCGATGGCGAAGTTCAGGGCCATGCAAACCAGCATGGCGGCCACCAGCGAGATCGACAACAGCGCCCAGCCCGGCAGGCCGCTGTCGGCCAGCACCGTGACCACCGTCCAGCTCACCAGGGCCCCCACCATCAGCACCTCGCCATGCGCGAAGTTGATGAGGTTGATGATGCCGTACACCATCGTGTAGCCCAGCGCGACCAGGGCGTACATGCTGCCCAGCACCAGGCCGTTGATGAGTTGCTGAATGAAGATGTCCACGGGTGTTTTGGATGCAAAAAGCCCGCCAGGTAGGCGGGCCGTTGACCATTGGGATGCCGGGATTATCGGTCAGATGGGCCCCGGGCTCGTCACAGCGAGGGCAGTCGCAGCGAGTCCACCGTCCAACGGATGAGCTTTTGCTTGAAGCCGGTGTAGGGCGGGAAGAAGAGCTTGGCCATCATGATGGGGCCGGACTTGAGCACGGCGCGCTCATGGGAGAAGGCCTTGAAGCCGTACTCGCCGTGGGCGTTGCCGATGCCCGAGTTGTTCACCCCGCCGAACGGCAGGTTGCCGTGGGCGTAGTGCAGCACACAGTGGTTGATGGCCACGCCGCCCGAGCTGGTCTGGGCGATGAGCTCGCGCGTGCGGGCCTTGTCGGTGCTGAAGATGTACAGCGCCAGCGGCTTGGGGTTGGCGTTGATCTCGCGCACGACCTTGTCCAGGCTGGTGAAGCCGATGATGGGCAGCACCGGGCCGAAGATTTCTTCGGACATGATCGAGGCGTCCTGGGGGATCTGTTCGAGCAGGGTTGGCGCGATGAAGCACTGCGACACGTCCACGTCGCCGCCCACGGCCACCTTGGCACCGCGGCTGACCGCGTCCTGCAGCAGGCCGGCGATGCGCTGGGTATGGCGCTGGTTGATGACGCGGGTGAGATCAGGGCTGTTGCGCTGGGCCTCGGCCGTGGCGCCATAGCGCTCGGCGATGACCGCGCGGCATGCCGCCACGAAACGCTCACGGATCGACTCGTGCACGAAGACGTGGTCGGGTGCCACGCAGATCTGACCGCAGTTGGTCAGCTTGCCCCACATGAGGGTTTCGGCTGCCAGCTTGATGTCGGCGGTCTCGTCAACGATGACGGGCGACTTGCCGCCCAGCTCCAGCGT
>NZ_DCXA01000201.1:8343-9416 GCF_002328915.1 Aquabacterium sp. UBA2148 | reverse complement strand
CTCGCCCCCTGAGCGTTGCTCAACCGTGCGCATCCCCACCCAAAAAACAACCCCAGCCGACCTCACCCAGGCAAACAAAAAGGCAGCCGGATCGGCTGCCTTTTTCACTCATGCCAGGGGCGCAGGCCCCCGCTGAACGTCAAGCGATCACTTCTCGACGAAGGCGCGCTCGATCACGTAGTCGCCCGGCTCGCCTTGCGACGGCGAGATCTTGAAGCCGCGGTCGTCGAGGATCTTGCACAGGTCGGTCAGCATGGAGGGGCTGCCGCACATCATGGCGCGATCGGTGTGCGGGTTGATGGGCTGCATGCCGAGGTCGGCGGCCATCTTGCCGTTGACGATCAGGTCGGTCAGGCGGCCCTGGTTGCGGAATGCCTCGCGCGTGACCAGCGGGTAGTACAGCAGCTTGTCGCGCACCAGCTCGCCCAGCAGCTCGTGGTTGGGCAGCTCTTCGGAGATGAAGTCGTGGTAGGCCAGCTCGGAGACGGTGCGCACGCCGTGGACCAGCACCACCTTGTCGAACTTCTCGTAGGTGTAGGGGTCCTGGATGATGCTCATGAAGGGCGCCAGGCCCGTGCCGGTGCCGAACAGGTAGAGGTTGGGCGCGGGCTTGAGGTCATCGACCACCAGCGTGCCCACCGCCTTGCGGCTGACCAGGATCTTGTCGCCGACCTTCAGGTGCTGCAGGCGCGAGGTCAGGGGGCCGTCGGGCACCTTGATCGACAGGAACTCCAGGTGCTCCTCGTAGTTGGCACTGGCGATGGAGTAGGCGCGCATCAGGGGCTTGCCGTTGACCTCCAGGCCGATCATCACGAAGTGGCCGCTGGCGAAACGCAGGGCCGGATCGCGCGTGGTCTTGAAGCTGAACAGCGTGTCGTTCCAGTGGTGAACGTGGGTGACGGTTTCTTGGTTGAACGCGGCCATGGTTTGGTTGCCTGTCGAAGCCAGTGGATCCAGAGTCGGAAAACCCTCTATTGTCGCCCAGATCGAACGCCCCTGCCCGACGCTGGAGCATCGGCACCGCCTGGCCCAGCGTCGGCCCGGCGGTGATCGTCTATGCTCCCGCCATGCTG
>NZ_DCXA01000201.1:6521-8259 GCF_002328915.1 Aquabacterium sp. UBA2148 | reverse complement strand
CTATGCTCCCGCCATGCTGTCCGACATCGCCCTCATCCACCACGACCCGCGCACCGCCCTGGTGGTGTTCTCGGGCGGGCAGGACTCGACCGCCTGCCTGGCCTGGGCCCTGGCCCGCTACGCCCGCGTCGAGACGATCGGTTTCGACTATGGCCAGCGCCACAAGGTCGAGCTCGATTGCCGCCTTCGCGTGCGCGAGGAAATCCGCCAGCGCTTCCCGGACTGGGGTGCAAGGCTGGGCGACGACCACCTGCTTGACCTCGGCCTGTTGGGCCAAATCTCCGATACCGCGCTGACCGAGTCGCGGGCCATCGAGATGCAGGCCAACGGGCTGCCCAACACCTTCGTGCCCGGGCGCAACCTGCTGTTTTTGACCTTCGCCGCCGCCCTGGCCTATCGCCGAGGCGCCACGGTGCTGGTCGGCGGCATGTGCGAGACCGACTTCTCGGGCTACCCCGACTGCCGCGACAACACGCTCAAGGCGCTGCAAGTGGCCATCAGCCTGGGCCTGGACGGCCCGATGGTCATCGAGACCCCGCTGATGTGGCTGACCAAGACCCAGACCTGGGCGCTCAGCCACGAGCTCGGTGGCGACGCGCTCAACGAGCTCATCGTCGAGCACACGCACACTTGCTACCTGGGCGACCGCAGCCAGCGGCACGACTGGGGACACGGGTGCGGCCAGTGCCCGGCCTGTGAGCTGCGCCGCTCGGGCTGGCAAGCCTGGCGAACAACACAACACCCAGAACAAAGCAAGGAAGGAACCTGACCGTGAACTTGAGCAGCCTGGTGATCATCGCAGTCGGTGTGCTGGTCTTTTTGTGGGTCGTGGGTGCTTTCAACCGCCTGGTCCGTCTGCGCAATGAAATCGCCAACGCCTTCGCCATGATCGACGTGCAGCTCAAGCGCCGTCACGACCTCATCCCCAACCTGGTCGAGGTGGCCCGCAAGTACCTCGAACACGAGCGCGAAACGCTTGAGCGCGTCACGGCCGCGCGCGCACAAGCCATGGCCGCCTGCGACCTGGTGCGCAGCAAGCCCAACGACGCGGGGCGCCTGCAAAGCCTGTCGATGGCCGAGTCCTCGCTGGCGGGTGCGCTGGCGCGCTTTCAGGCGGTGGTCGAGGCCTACCCGGAGCTCAAGGCCGACGGTCAGCTCAACGAGCTCAACGAAGAGCTGCGCCACACCGAGAACAAGGTCGCATTCGCGCGGCAGTTCTTCAACGACGTCACCCTGAACTACAACAACGCCGTGCAGCAGTTCCCCACCAACGCGGTGGCCGGCGTCTTTGGTTTCGTGCCAGGCGCGATGCTGGCTTCGACCTCGTCGCAAGTCGAACGCGACCCCGTTCGCGTGCAGTTCTGAGCCCTGGCTGACCGCCCTGCGCCCTCCCCGCTCCTGACGCCATGCAGTTCCGGCAATTCCAGCTTCAATCCCACCGCCGAACCGCCTGGTTGCTGCTGTGCTTTTTCGCGCTGCTGCTGTCATTGGCCGGTTTCGTGAACCTGGTGCTGGCGCTGGGCTGGCGCTTGCTGATGCCATTCACGCATGGCTTTCCGGCGCTGTTCTTCGAGACCAACACGGCGCTGGTGATGTTCTTCGTCATCGGTGGTGCGCTGGTCGAGCTCGACCGGCTGCGCAGCGGCGGCGGCATCCGGGTGGCGCACTGGCTGGGCGGCGTCGAGGTCAGCGACAACGGCGACGGCCTGCACCGACGCCTGCTCAACGTGGTCGATGA
>NZ_DCXA01000201.1:0-6435 GCF_002328915.1 Aquabacterium sp. UBA2148 | reverse complement strand
CTCAACGTGGTCGATGAGATGGCGATCGCCAGCGGCCAGCCTGTGCCGCGCGTGTTCGTGCTGCCGCGCGAGGACGCCATCAACGCCTTCGTGGCCGGCTGGGGCGCACAAGACCTGGCCCTGTGCGTCACACGCGGCGCGCTGGAGCGGCTCAACCGCGCCGAGCTGCAAGGCCTGGTGGCGCACGAGTTCGGTCACATCGAGAAAGACGACCTGCCGCTGACCATGCGACTGCTGGCCCTGGTCTGGGGGCTGTCGCTGGTGCATGGTTACGGTCGAAACCTCATGGCCAGCGACGACGCCGGTCGGGTCAACCCGCTGGCCTGGCTGCTGGGGGTGGTGTTTGCCATCGTCGGCTGGATGGGTTGGCTGGCCGGGCGTGTGCTGCAGGCCGCTGTCTCGCGCGAACGCGAGCACCTGGCCGACGCCTGCGCCATCCAGTACACCCGCACGCGTGACGGCCTGGGCAATGTGCTGCGCAAGATCTGGCACGACCAGCAGGTGCTGGCCGGGCGCATGCGCCACCCGGCGTCAGACATGATCGCTTCGCTGCTGCTGCAGGAGTCCGGGCACGTGAGCTGGCTGGCGTCGCACCCGCCCATCGAGTCGCGCATCCTGCGCATCTGCGGCTCGGTGTTGTCGCCCTTGCCGGCGCCCCTGCTGCGCCTGGATGCGGTGGAGCCGCGGCACGCCGCGACCTCGCCAGGCGCTCTGCTGGCGGCTGGTGCCACGTTGCCGATGGGTGCAGGCCAGGCCAGAGCCGACCGCAGCGTTGGCGGCAGCACCGCCCAAGCCAGCAGCCAGGCGGGGCGCCAGGAACAACAGGCCAGGCAGGAGCGCCAACAAGCCGACCGCGAGGCCCGGCAAAGGCTGCAAGGCCGCGTGGGCCCCACGGAGGAGCGCTTGATCGTGCTGGCCTTGATGATGAACCTCGAGAACCCACGCGAAGTCAAACTCTGGCGCAAAGTGGGCGAAGGCGTTCACCAGCCGGAACAGATCCTCCAGGACGTGGCCAAGCTTCAGCCCAAACGGCGCGTGACCGAGTTCGAACGCCTGACCGCCAGCATCGCGCAGTCACCCCTGCCGCAGCGCAGGGCACTGGTCGAGCAGGCGCGCGACCTGCTGCGCGCCGATGGCCGCGTCAGCCCGCGCGACCGCCTGTGGTGGCTTGCCCTGAGGCACCGCATGGGCATGCACCAGCGCAGCGGCCAGGCCTTCATGCGCCCTGTCACGGGCCAAGGGCAGGACCTGAGCTCATTGAGCCCCTCGGACCTGCACCACGTGCGCACGATGTCGACTTACCTGGCTCGCTTCATCCCTGCGGAGCAGACCCAGTCAGGTTTGCCCTCGGCCAACCGCGCCTGGCTGGAAGCCGTCAACCGCCGGCTGAACGCCGACTGGACCAGTCAAACCGAAGACCCCGCCGTCGGCACCGATGCCGACGCCCTGGCACACGCCCTGGCTGGTCTGCAGGAGCTGTCGTGGGTGCTCCGCCCACAACTGGTCAAAGCCTGGGTGGAAGAAGCGATGAACCACAGCCCGCAAGGCCTGATGAGCCACGAGACCGCCGACGCGCTGCGGCTGATGGCAGGCCTGCTCGATGCGCCCATGCCACCGATGCTCGAAGCGCACTACAAGGGCGATTGAGCCGAGGAGGTGGCGCGGACCAGAAAGAACAAACCCCGCTGGCGGGCGGGGCTTGGGCGGGTGCAGCAACAGCTCAGTCGGGCACTCGGTTGAGCTTGGTGAGCCCCAGCAGGCCGTTGCGAAGGTCTTCGGGCGCGGCAGGGCCGATGTACATGCGCAGGTAGATCTGGAAGGCCAGCTCGTCGTTGATGGCCAGCGGCTGCCCGCCGTCGATGGACAGCTGCTTGCCGTTGTGCGTGGCCATCCAGCCCATGCCTGGCACCCAGTCAAGGTTGACCACGTCGCCCTTGACCACGCGCTTGACGTTGGAGTACGCCATGCCGATCTGGCCGATGGGGCCGATCAGCTTTTTGAATTCTTCTTCGGTGGCCGACTGCTTGAAGTCGGACAGGAAGATGCGAGAGATGGTCGACGAGGTGAACTCGCGCAGGATGTTGAGCTGGATGCGGCGGATGCCGTCGAGCTTGTAGATGGCCTCGGCCGTGGTGCGCTTTTCCGGCAGGTACAGGGCCGTGACGTCGGCCTTGAAGTAGCCGCGCTTGCGCACCCCCGCACCGTTGAGGATCAGCTTCTTGCCGTATGCCGTGACGGTCTCGGGCAGGTCAACGCCTTCGATCTCGACCGCCGCATGGGCGGGCGCTGCAAACGGCAGCAAGGCCGAAGCGGCTGCGGCGATCAGCATGGCGCGACGCCGCTCGTCGGGCGTCGGCAAACCATCGATGAACGCCCGCAAGGATTGATCCTTCATCACGACTGCTCCTGCTCAGCTTGACGCCCAGGCCGCGATCACAGCGGCTTGGAGATCGACAACCAGAAGGCAGAGCCTTCGGTGCGGTTGCGCGCGCCGAATTCCTGCAGGAACTTGCCTTCGACCAGGGCTTCGCCACCGTTGACGACCCAGCCCACGGCGGGGCCCACGGCCGTGACGCTGGAGCGGTTGCCGTTGATGATTTCCTTTTGCAGGTTCTTGTCGGCGATCTCCTGGGCGGAGAACTTGCTCAGGTCCTGCGTGTCCTTGGTGAGCTGGCGCACGAAGTAGCCTTGCAGGCCCACGCGCACGTCGTCGCTGACGAAGCGCATCAGCTGCCAGTCGACGTTGAACATGTTGCCGGAGTAGTAGCCGTTGTCCTTGTTGCGGGTGTTGAACGAGAACACGGTGCGCGCACCAAAGTCCCAGCCGTCGCCGATGTAGCTGTACTGGATGGAGGGGCGGAAGGTGTAGAACTTGCCGTAGCCCGGGTTCACGCGCTGCTTGACGTCGTACTTGCCGGTGGGCAGCACGATGGTCGGGGCGATGTTCAGGGCCTGGTTGTCACCGATCTCCCAGTGGAAGACGGGCGAGAGTTCCATGTCGCCCAGGCCGGTTTCGTTGCCGTCCTGGCTGGCCGAGACGCGGCCGTTGATGCTCGCGGTGTAACTCGATTGCAGCGCAGAGTACGGAAAGTTCGCCAGCACGGTGCCGTCATAAATGGGCGAAGCAGAGAAGCTGGCCTTGCGCTTGACCAGGGGCAGCATCACGGTGAAGCCCAGGTTGGCACCGAACACGCGCGTGGTGCTCAGGTAGGTCAGGCGGGGCAGCGCTGCGTAGGTGTCGGCGTTGATGCCGATCTTCGAGCGCAAGCCCGGAATCGCGGGCACAGGGCCCAGCACCGGCACCGTCTGCGCAGCCGCCGGCGTGGCCGACGTCGCCTGATCGTGGTCCCCACCCTTGAGCTTGCGCGCGTGGTAATGCACCAGCGGCATCTGGAAATACAACCCCGGCGTCAGCGGCGCCGTCATGTCGCTGCCCCCAATGCCGGGCGAATAGCGCTGCAAGCCGTTCTCGGCGGCCACCGCCTGTTGGCCCACGCAGGCCAGGGCAGCGAATGAAACGGCAGACAGCCAGACCGACTGGCGGGTAGAGCGGACCATGGGGACTCCTTGAATGCTGGAAACGACGGCCGTTTGTTTCACCGACCGAACAGGACTGGCGCCATTCGAAACGAGCGCCGACCCAGATGCAACAGACTGTGCCGTGACGGCCCGCCTGTGGGGACATGAGTGTGGTGGCGTGACGACAAAATCTGTCACACCGTGGGCCGAAATCACGGGTTTACCGCCCGATCACCCGTCAGTGAAACCCCGAGGTCACTCGCCTTCGCCGAACTTGTCGTTGATCAGGTTGACGAGGGCCTGAAGGGCTTCTTCTTCGCGCTCACCTTCGCACTCGACCTCGACCGCGGTGCCGATGCCGGCGGCCAGCATCATCACGCCCATGATGCTCTTGGCGTTGACGCGGCGGTCGTTGCGGCTCATGTGCACGTTGCACGGGTAGGCGCTGGCCAGTTTGGTGAGCTTGGCCGAGGCGCGGGCGTGCAGGCCCAGCTTATTGCTGATGGTGACGGTGGTCTTGATCATGGCTGCTGGGTGGGGTGGCCTGGTTCTGCGGGCGGCTGGTGGCGATCTGCATGATGCCTTGCGAGCCGCCAGCCACCGCACGGGTGATCAACGTGTCCAGGCTTTCGCGTGAATAGTTCAGGGCGCGCCAGAGCATCGGCAGGTTGACACCAGTGATGACTTTCACGCGTTGGCCGTCTGCCAGGCGCTGCACGGTGTTGCAAGGGGTGGCGCCGAAGACGTCGGTCAGGATGAGGACCTCGCCTCGCTCGTCGCCGTCTTGTGCCATTTGCAGGAGGATGCGCGCCTGGGCTTCGATTTCCTCGGGTGTCTGGCGGGCGCTGACGTCCAGGGCCTGCAGGCTCGAAATCGCTTCCGGAAAGCAATGCTGCGCCGCGCACTTCAGTGCGGACGCCAACGGCTCGTGCGCGATGAGGAAAAGTCCGGGCATACCTGATGGATTATCGACCCTCACCCGGGAAAGTGAAGCGAGCGGCGGAAGACCTCCACGGCATCCTCACCGTTTTCACGCGGCAAGGGGCTGCTGCCCTGCCAGATCGCTGCCTGAAAGACCGTCAATCCGTGGGAAAAATGCCACGCGTCCACGGTCAGGGGCGCCGCGCCCGAGTTGCCTTCGGGTTTGAGGCCCTGGGCACGCCAGCCCCGGGCATCGGGGTTGGGGGTCATGCCGGGAACCTGCAGCTCCCCCGTGTCGGTGTGCCGCCAAACGGACGAAGGCTGAGGCGGGTCAGCCCCCGGTGCTTGCTGGCGGGCCTGTTTGTCCGCCCAGGCCAGGTTGCCCGCGGTGGCCGCCGACAAGGCCCGCAGCGCAGGCGAGACATCGGTGGCACTGCCCAGGCGGGCAGCGCTCAGCACCCAAGTGGCGCCAGCCGCCTCGCAGGACCACATCACCATGCGCAGGGGCGACTCCACGCCATCCAGTTTCAGCGAACGCTCGACGCGATCGGGCTTGCAAGGCCAACGCATGCGCAGGCCGTCTGCTTCGGCCAGGTCCATCTGTCGCCAGTTCAAGGCAGGCGAGCAGGCCAGCAGCAGCAAGCTGGACAGCAGCAGCGCCAGGGCCTTGCCGAGGTGGTGCAGCCGTCCTGTTCGCCGCGTCATCGGGAGAGCCAGGCTCGTCATGCCAACGCTGGCGCTGTTGCCGCCACGTCAGGCCGCCGGCTGCGCCAGCAACCGGGTCAACAGGTCATCGAGCGCTGAAAAGTCGGGCTCGCCGATGTAGCGCTTGACCACCTGCCCCCGCTTGTCGATGACCAGGGTGGTGGGGGTCAGTTGAACGTCACCAAAAGCCTGGGCCAGGCTGCCATCGTGGTCCATCACCACGCGAAACGGCAGTTTGCGGGACTCGGCGAACTGCATGACGTAGGCCGGCGGGTCGTACGACATGGCCACAGCCAGTGTCTCCAGGCCCTGGGCCTTGAAGCGGTTGTGGGTCTCGACCAGGCGGGGCATTTCCTTGACGCAGGTCGAGCAACTGGTGGCCCAGAAGTTGATCACCACCACCTTGCCTTGCAGTTGGCCAAGTTGGCGCGCCTGGCCATTGATCTCGGTGTAGGGCAAATCGGGCATGCGGGTGACGGCGTCGCCTGAGCATCCGCACATCAGGCCCGTGAGGACCGGCAGGCTCAGCAGCATCGAACGACGGGACAGGCTCATGTCTTCTCGGCAAGCGTCAGGAAAGCAGGCATTGTGCGCGAAGGCCTTGCGCGCACTTTGTATCTGTCGGCAAGACCCGCCTCACTTCGCGGCGTTGCCGGGGGGAGCAGCCGGGACCACTTGAGCACCCTGGGCAGCCGCCTCGGCCCGAGGCGGCAGGCCTTTTTCAACCAGCGGATCGGCCCAGGTGCCGCCGATGCGGAACACGGTGGTGGCGGCTTCGGAGACCTGCTTGCGCAGCAGCATCTGTGCGACGAAGGTGCCCAGGCCGATGACCGGGTTGATGGCCGCGTAAGCCAGCGAGGCCGTGCCGGCATTGATCTCGGGCACCACGTAGACGGTGAGGTCCTGGGTTTCGCGCAGCAGGTCGGCCTGCCCCTCGATCAGCACCACGGCCTGCACGCCCCGCATGCGCAGGTTGCGCGTGGTGGCCTGGCCCTGGCTGACCTTGATGTCGCCTTCCACGCTGTCAAAGGCGAAACCCTGCTGAAAGATGTCGCGAAAGTCGAGCAGGAAACGACGCGGCAAGGCCTGCAGGCTGAGCACGCCCAGCAGCCGAGCCATGCCCGCATCGGCCTTGAGGAACTGCCCCTCGCTGAGGGCCACCTTCAAGTCGCCGTTCAAGCTGGGCACGTCGAGCTCGAGCGGCGAGCCCAGCCAGCTGACCTGGCCCGTGAGCTTGCCTTTGCCCCCTTTGATGGCGGGCGGCAAGCCCAGGCGATTCATGAGGGCGCC
>NZ_DCXA01000221.1:5603-10464 GCF_002328915.1 Aquabacterium sp. UBA2148 | reverse complement strand
CCGGCAACGGCCGACAGCACGTCACCCTTGGTGACACGCCCGTCCTTGCCCGAACCTGCCACCTGAGCAGTGCTCAGACCGTTGTCGGCAAGCAGCTTGGCGGCGGCCGGCATGGCCACATCGGCCTTGCTGCCACCGGTGGCGGCGGCAGGTGCCGCAGCGGGCGCAGCCGTCGGCGCTGGGATCGCCTTGACCTCGAGCGGGCTCACCGCGGCGGAGCCTTCGGTGTCGATGCGGGCGATGACCTCGTCGCTGACCACGGTGTCACCGTCGTTGCGAACCAGCTGAGCCAGCACCCCAGCGGCCGGCGCCGGCACTTCGAGCACGACCTTGTCGGTCTCGATCTCGATGAGGATTTCGTCTGCGGCCACGGCTTCGCCGGGGCGCTTCTTCCATTGAAGCAGCGTGGCCTCGGCCACGGATTCGGACAGTTGGGGAACCTTGACGTCGATGATTGCCATGTGAGTATCTCCAGCAGCGGCTGCTTGGCGCGTCGCCTCGTCAGGGGGCCTGTTCAGTGGCCCGGCCTGACAAGGTCATGCAAACGCGCAGCGTCCGCATGAACCTTATTTGGTGAGAACGAAGCCCTTGAGCTTGGCGAAAGCCTGATCCAGCAGCGCTTTTTGCTGCTCCATGTGCAGGTGGGCGTAACCCACGGCCGGCGAGGCCGAGGCCGGACGGCCGGCATAACCCAGCTTCTGGCCTTCCACCATGTTTTCATGGATGTAGTGCTGCACGAAGAACCAGGCACCCTGGTTCTGGGGCTCGTCCTGGCACCACACCAGATCGGTCAAGTTGGGATACTTCTTCAGCTCGGCGGCGAAGGCCTTGTGCGGGAAGGGGTAGAGCTGTTCGACGCGCAAGATGGCCACATCGGTGGACTTCTTCTCGGCGCGCTTCTTGACCAGGTCGTAGTAGACCTTGCCGGAGCAGCAGATCACGCGCTTGACCTTCGATGCATCGACGGTGTCATCAACCTCGCCAATCACCGTGCGGAACTCGCCGCGCGTGAACTCGCTCAGCGGCGAGGTGGCGTCCTTGTTACGCAGCAGCGACTTCGGGGTCATGATGACCAGCGGCTTGCGGAACATGCGCACCATCTGGCGACGCAGCACATGGAAGATCTGGCTGGCCGATGTCGGCTGCACGATCTGCATGTTGTTGTCGGCGGCCAGTTGCATGAAGCGCTCCAGGCGGGCCGAGCTGTGCTCGGGGCCCTGGCCTTCGTAGCCGTGCGGCAGCATCAGCGTCAGGCCGTTGGAGCGGCCCCACTTCACTTCACCCGAGGCGATGAACTGGTCGATCACGACCTGGGCGCCGTTGGCGAAGTCGCCGAACTGGGCTTCCCAGATCACCAGGGTGTTCGGGTCGGAGCCGGCGTAGCCGTACTCGAAGCCCAGCACTGCTTCTTCGGACAGGATCGAGTCGATGACGACGAACGGGGCCTGGTTGTCAGCGATGTGCTGCAGGGGCACGTAGGTGCCTTCGTCGAACTTCTCGCGGTTCTGGTCGTGCAGCACCGAGTGGCGGTGGGTGAAGGTGCCACGGCCGCAGTCTTCACCCGACAGGCGCACCGGGTAGCCCGAGGCCACCAACGAGGCGAACGCCATGTGCTCGCCCATGCCCCAGTCGACATTGACCTCGCCACGGCCCATGGCCGCGCGGTCATCAACCACCTTCTGCACCAGCGGGTGGGGCTTGAAGTTGGCGGGGATGGTGGTGATGCGTTCGGCCAGACGGCGGAATTCGGCCAGCGGCAGGGCCGTGTCAGCGGAGTCGGTCCACTTCTTGTTGAGGAAGGGCGTCCAATCAACGGCGTACTTGCTCTTGAAGTTGGTCAGCACCGGATCGACCGTGTGCTTGCCCGCCTCCATCGCGGCGCGATAGGCCTTGACCATGTCGTCCGGGCCGGTCTCGCCCAGCGTGCCACCACCAACCAGCTTGTCGCCGTACACCTTGCGGGTGCCGGGGTGCTGGCCGATCTTCTTGTACATCAGCGGCTGGGTCATCGAGGGCGTGTCCTGCTCGTTGTGACCGAGCTTGCGGAAACACACGATGTCGACCACCACGTCCTTGTTGAAGTCCTGGCGATAGTCCAGCGCCAGCTGGGTGGCCAGCACGACGGCTTCCGGATCGTCGCCGTTGACGTGCAGCACCGGGGCTTCGATCATCTTGACCACGTCCGAGCAGTACAGCGTCGAGCGGGTGTCGCGCGGGTCGGAGGTGGTGAAGCCGATCTGGTTGTTGATGACGATGTGGACCGTGCCGCCGGTGTAGTAACCGCGGGTCTGGGCCAGCGCCAGCGTTTCCATCACGACGCCCTGGCCGGCGAATGCCGCGTCACCGTGCACCTGCACAGGCAGCACCTGCAGTCCCTTGGCGTCACCGCGGCGGTCCATGCGGGCCTTGACCGATCCTTCGATCACCGGGTTGACGATTTCCAGGTGCGAGGGGTTGAACGACAGCGACAGGTGGACGGGGCCACCAGCCGTGGTCACGTCGCTGGAGAAGCCCTGGTGGTACTTCACGTCGCCGGCGGTCAGGTTCTCGGGAGCGGTGTGCTCGAACTCGGAGAACAGGTCCTTGGGCTGCTTGCCCAGGGTGTTGACCAGCACGTTCAGGCGGCCGCGGTGGGCCATGCCGATGACGATTTCCTGCACGCCCTTTTCGCCGGCGCGCTGGATGAGTTCGTCCATCGAGGCGATGAAGGACTCACCGCCCTCCAGCGAAAAACGCTTCTGGCCGACGTATTTGGTGTGGAGGAATCGCTCCAGACCTTCTGCGGCTGTCAGGCGCTCGAGAATGTGCTTCTTCTTCTCGGCACTGAAGGTCGGCTTGGAGCGGATGGACTCCAGGCGTTCCTGCCACCAGCGTTTTTCGGTGGGGTCGGTGATGTGCATGTACTCGGCGCCGATGCTGCCGCAGTACGTCTCACGCAAGGCCTGCACGATTTCGCGCAGGGTCATGTGCTCGGCCTTGGTGAAATAGGTGTTGGTCGCCGAGAACGTGATGTCCATGTCCGACTCGGTGAAGTCGTAGAAAGACGGATCAAGTTCCGGGATCCGGGTGCGTTCCTGGCGCTTGAGGGGGTCAAGGTCGGCCCAGCGGGAGCCCAGGAATCGGTAAGCGGCGATCAGCGACTGGACGTGGACCTGTTTGCGGGCGACAGCGAGGTCGGCCGAGCTGGTCTTGACCATGAAGGCATTGGCCTTCGCACGTTGAGCGAACGACTCGACCACCGGGGCATGCGCCACATCTCGGTGATCCGTGCCGTCAGATGCAGGGACGTTTTGAAGCGCGTCGAAGTACGAGCGCCAGTTGTCGGGGACGGAACCTGGGTTGTCGAGGTAGGCCTCGTACAACTCTTCCACATATGGGGCGTTGCCCCCGAACAGGTACGAGTTCGACCTGAACTGCTGCATCATTTTTCGCTCACCTTGCTCCCAGGTTTCCTGGGACGTTGGCTGGTTGGACAACCTTCCGCGACACGGCTTGACCGGTTGGCGGATTGCGACCCGCCTTGCTGTGACTGCCGAAGCACACACCAGCAAGGGCGACGGGAAGGGCTTAATTCATAAACCAAGGGTCAATGTAGCACCATTGACTCCGCTTGAAGCGCCGAGCGGACAAAAAAACACGGGAGGACGCCGGCTCATTGGACGCCCTGCTCGCGGCGCCAATCGGTGAAAGAAGGCGCAAAAAAGCCGGGACATGCCCGGCTTGGTCCAAGCAGCCGCTCTGAGTGGCTGCGTGAAGATCACGTCAAACGACGATCAACCGAAGTTCGTTTCGGCGAAGTCCCAGTTCACCAGGCTGCTGAGGAACACCTCAACGAACTTGGGACGGGCATTGCGGTAGTCGATGTAGTAGGCATGCTCCCACACGTCGACGGTCAGCAGCGCGGTGTCACCGGTGGTCAGCGGGGTGCCGGCCGGGCCCATGTTGACGATGTCGACCGAGCCGTCGGCCTTCTTGACCAGGAAGGTCCAGCCCGAACCGAAGTTGCCCACGGCGGACTTGGTGAAGGCTTCCTTGAAGGCGTCGTAGCTGCCGAACTTGGCGTTGATGGCCTCAAGCAGCTTGCCCTTCGGGGCGCCGCCGCCTTGCGGCTTCATGCAGTTCCAGAAGAAGGTGTGGTTCCAGATCTGGGCGGCGTTGTTGTAGACGCCACCGCTGGACTTCTTGATGATGTCTTCCAGCGACAGGGCTTCGAATTCGGTGCCGGGGATCAGGTTGTTCAGGTTGGTGACGTAAGCCTGGTGGTGCTTGCCGTAGTGATACTCGAAGGTTTCCTTCGACAGGTGCGGGGCCAGGGCGTCCTGGGCGTAAGGCAGAGGAGGAAGGGTGTGTGCCATGGTGCTGTTCCTGCGTGGTTGGTGGGATTGCTGCGGCATTGTAGGCAAGCCCACTCAGGCTGCCACGAGGCGCGCAGCTAAGGCAGGCGAACACTCAGGTTTTTGCCACCCGGCGGCGCGTGGTTCGGGGCGCCGCAGGATCTGCCGTGACGCGCATCTGCAACACACCATCGGCCAACACACCCTGGACAACGTCGTCGGCCTGCACCTGCGTCACAGAAGTCAGGGGCTGCCCCTGGGGGTCACTCAGCCACGCATAGCCGCGCTCCAGCACACGCCTGGGGTCGAGCGCGTGCAGACGCCCCGCCAACACCTCGATGCGACGGTGTTGCGAGGGCCACTGGGCCTTCGTCGCTGCCACCAGGCGCGCCTGGAGCACCCCGGCATCTGCCCGGGCTGCGCTCAACCGTTGGTCAGGCACCCGGGACAAGCGTTGCCCCAGCAGAGCCTGTTGGCGCTCGAGCGCCGACAGCACCTGGGCCGGCCGAGCCAGGCGCAAGGCCGCC
>NZ_DCXA01000221.1:1585-5514 GCF_002328915.1 Aquabacterium sp. UBA2148 | reverse complement strand
CGCCTGGTCAAGCCGCTGCCCCAGGCCATCCAGGCGCTGCCTCACGCGGTGCGCCATGCGTTGCAGCAAGCGCGCCTGCACAGCCTGCGCCACCTCTCGCTCCGTCGCGATCAACTCGGCCGCAGCGGTGGGTGTCGGCGCGCGCAAGTCGGCCGCCAGGTCAGCCAGAGACACGTCGGTTTCATGCCCCACGCCACACACCAGCGGCACCGGACAGCCCACCACGGCGCGCACCACGCGCTCGTCGTTGAACGCCCACAGGTCTTCGAGCGAACCACCACCCCTGCAAAGGATGGCCGAATCGAAAGGCAGGCCCGAGCGGTGTGCCAGCGCGAGCTCGGCCAACGCTTGCACGATCTGAGCCGGGGCCTCGGCCCCCTGCACCGCAGTCGGGATCAACACCACCTCGACATGCGGCACCCGGCGAGCCAACGCGATCATGACGTCGCGCCATGCCGCAGCAGCGGGCGAGGTGACCACCGCCACGCGGCGCGGAAACCGCGGCAGGTCCCGCTTGCGGGCGGGGTCAAAAAGACCTTGGGTTTCCAGACGGGCCTTCAGCCTCAGGAATTGCTCGTACAACGCCCCCGCCCCAGCCTGGCGCATGCCATCGACGACGAGCTGCAACTCGCCTCGAGCCTCGTAAACGGCCAACTGACCTCGGATCTCAACCAGCATCCCGTCTGCTGGCTGGAAATCGACCGAAGCGAAGGAGCGGCGGAACATCGCGCAACGCAACGCCGCTTGCCCATGCTCGTCCTTGAGCGTGAAGTACGCGTGCCCGGAAGCGGCTCGCGTGAAGCCGCTGAGCTCTCCGCGCACCACGCAGGTCGCAAAGCGCGCCGACAACGTGTCGCCCACGGCCTGCACAAGCGCCGAAACCGACCAGATGCGTGCGCGGTCCGCGCCTGAGGAGCCCTGCATCACCACGACGGCCCCGCCACAAGTCCACACGCATCCGCCGGGCCCCGCCAAAGGGCCGGCGCACCGTCACGCGCCTTTAACATTGATGCAAGCTGTTGATTCATATGATTTTTTTGCTGCCTATTTTTTCAGCAAACTGAGTCAAACCCCGTGTTGATGCGGGTTGGCGAGCATCCTCCAGCCCTTACCCACAAAGTTATCCACAGGAACGGTGGACGACTTTCGCACGGTCGTGCTTCACGCTCGCGGGGGGCGGGCAAGTCCGATGTTCAGTCCCGACCACAGACCTCGGAAGCGCCAACAAAGGGCCGCATAATCGGGCCGCAGTGCGCCGCGGCCGGGAGTTTTCGGCCGCATTCCTGTCGACCCGAGGGGGAGTTCCGAGTTGCTGTCCATCTTAATCGCCGCAGGCTGGCCGGTCGTGCCGCTGCTGCTTTGCTCCGTCATCGCCCTGGCCCTGATCATCGAACGTCACCTGAGCTTGCGCGAGAGCCGGGTTGCGCCTCCCAAGCTCCTGGAAGAGGTCATGTCGGTGACCCGCTCTTCGCTGCCCAACGCCGACACGGTCACGAAACTGGCCGAGAACTCTGTTCTGGGACAGCTGCTGGCCCAGGGGATCCGCGCAGCACAGTCCGAGCCCCGCATCCAGGAAGCCTCGCTGCGTGGCGCCTTCGAGGGGGCTGGTCGAGAAGCCATTCACCGCCTTGAGCGCAACCTCAACGCCCTGGGCACCATCGCCAGCGCGGCGCCGCTGCTGGGCCTGCTGGGCACGGTCATTGGCATGATCGAGATCTTCGCGGCCTCTGGCGGTGGCACGGGCGGCAACCCAGCCGAGCTGGCCCATGGCATTTCGGTGGCGCTCTACAACACGGCCTTCGGCCTGATCGTGGCCATCCCGTCGCTGATCGCCTACCGCCATTTCCGCACCCGGATCGAGGCACACATCCTCACCCTGGAGCAGGCTGCCGACCGCATGGTGCCGCACATCCTGCGCCTGGGCCACGGCCGTCGCGGCTGATCGCGCAGCAGAGCCCGCCATGCCCATGAATTTTCGCAAGCGCCATGCGCCCGAAGAACCCGAGATCAACCTGATCCCGTTCATCGACGTGTTGTTGGTGGTGCTGATCTTCCTGATGCTGACAACCACCTACTCCCGGCTGACAGAACTCAAGATCAACCTGCCCACGGCCAGCGCCAAGGCGGCTGATGCGCGGCCCAAGGAGTTGACGGTGATGGTGACGGCGGATGGCCGCTACATGGTCAACCAGCGGCTGATCGAAGGCCGCAGCGTCGAGTTGCTCGCGGCGGGCCTGACGGCCCAGGCGGGCAGCGAAAGGAACCTTGTCGTCGTGATCAACGCCGATGCCTCGGCGAGCCACCAGAGCGTCATCAACGTGATGGATGCAGCCCGCCGTGTGGGCCTGACGCAGCTGACCTTCGCCACACAGGGCCAGTCCGACACCTCGGCCGCCCATGGCGATCGCTGATCGCCTCGTCGCACACCTGCAGCAGGCCTGGCTCGGTCGCGGCATCACCGCGTGGCTGTTGGCACCGGTCTCGTTGGTATACGGTGCGTTGGTTGGTTTGCGCAGGGCGGCTTACCGCAGGGGCCTGATCCGCATTCAACACCTGCCTGTGCCGGTGCTGGTGGTGGGCAACCGAATCGCTGGAGGGGCAGGCAAGACCCCCACCACCCTGGCGATCTTGCAGCACCTGCGTGACGCAGGCTGGCAACCGGGGGTGCTGACCCGTGGACATGGCGCACGCCCCACGCCAACGTCGCCGCTGCCACTGGACGCCGACTCGCAGGACCAACTCAACGCGGTCCGCACAGGCGACGAGCCCTGGCTGATCTGGCGACGCAGCCAGGTGCCCTTGATGATCGGACGCGACCGGGCTGCCAGCGGCCGGGCCATGCTGGATCGCCACCCGGATATCGACATCCTTGTTTGTGACGATGGGCTGCAGCACCTGACATTGCACCGTGACATCGAGGTGATCGTCTTCGACGAGCGTGGCACCGGCAACGGTTTCCTGCTGCCTGCAGGCCCCTTGCGCGAACCCGCAGACACTCGGCCGGTTTCTGCCCTCGTGGCCGCGCCAATCGTGTTGCACAACGCGGAGCGCCGCAGCGCCAATCAGGCGGGCCACCTGGCGCGCCGCAAACTCGGCGACATCGTGCCGCTGGCTCACTGGTGGGCAGGCCGCCCCTGGAGCGAGCCAGCCCCGCGTCGGGCACACGCCATGGCAGGCATCGCCCACCCTGAGCGGTTTTTTCAGTCGCTTCGCGACCTCGGCATCGAGGTCACGCCCTGCCCTTTGCGCGACCACGCCGACTTCGATACCCTGCCCTGGGCGCGCGACGTGCGCACCCTGCTGGTGACCGAAAAAGACGCGGTCAAGCTCGACCCGCAACGCATTGCCCGCGAGCGACCGGACACCGAAGTCTGGGTCGCCGCCTTAGACTTCAGCCCTGAACCCTCTTTCTGGAACGAACTCGATGCCGCGCTGGCCCGGTTGCCTCAACCGCACTGCCGCCCTTGAGACGTGATCAAGACACCATGGACACCCGACTCATCGAACTCCTGGTCTGCCCGGTCTGCAAAGGCCCGCTGCAGCGCCCTGCCCAAAGTCAGTTGCTGGTCTGCCCGGCCGATCGCCTGGGCTTTCCCATTCGGGATGGCATCCCCGTGATGCTGGAAAACGAAGCCGTGGCCCTGGACGAGAACGGTGCCCCCCTGCCCTCAGTCCCTGCCTCGCAAGCCTGATGAGCTACACCGTTCTGATCCCTGCTCGGATGGCCTCCAGCCGCCTGCCCGACAAGCCCCTGGCCGACATCGCCGGGCTGCCCATGGTGGTGCGCGTGGCCAGGCGCGCTGCCCTCAGTGGTGCGCAGCAGGTGGTCGTGGCCACCGACAGCGAGCGCATCCTGGCCGCCTGCGAACAACACGGTGCACGAGCCATCCTGACCCGCGCCGACCACCCCACCGGCAGCGACCGGCTGG
>NZ_DCXA01000221.1:1249-1519 GCF_002328915.1 Aquabacterium sp. UBA2148 | reverse complement strand
GGCAGCGACCGGCTGGCCGAGGCCTGCCAGATCCTCGGGCTCGATGGCGACGATCGCATCGTCAACGTGCAAGGCGATGAACCCCTGATCGAGCCAGCGCTGATCGACGCCTGCGCCAGGCTGTTGATGGAGCGCCCGGATTGCGTGATGAGCACGGCCGCACACCAGCTCGAGGACACCGCCCATTTCGCCAACCCGAACGTGGTCAAGGTCGTCACCGATGCACTGGGCAGGGCCCTGTATTTTTCGCGAGCCCCCATCCCATGGTGG
>NZ_DCXA01000221.1:906-1147 GCF_002328915.1 Aquabacterium sp. UBA2148 | reverse complement strand
GAGATGCACCCCAGGCGGCACAGCCCGCGACCGGTGCTGGCGCTCCCCTGCGGCACATTGGCATCTACGGATATCGGGCAGGCTTTTTGCGTCGATTTCCCCAGTTGCCACCCAGTCCACTGGAAACGGTGGAATCGCTCGAGCAATTGCGCGTGCTTTGGCACGGCGAGCGCATCGCGGTTCACCTGTCTGAAAACGCGCCAGGAGCCGGCGTGGACACCCCTGAAGACCTCGCCCGCGT
>NZ_DCXA01000221.1:0-801 GCF_002328915.1 Aquabacterium sp. UBA2148 | reverse complement strand
GACCTCGCCCGCGTGCGCGCAATGTTCTCCGCCTGAACCGAGCAAGCCCATCGCCGCTGGGGCTAACCCATCCCCAGACAGAGGGGATGCCCATGCTATCCTCGAGGGCTTGCGAGGTTTTCACACGCCTCCCACCATCCGGACACCAAGGACAAACATGAGACTCATCCTGTTGGGCGCGCCCGGCGCCGGCAAGGGCACGCAGGCCGCCTTTCTGTGCCAGAAATTCGGCATCCCCCAGATCTCGACCGGCGACATGCTGCGCGCCGCGGTCAAGGCAGGCACCGAACTGGGCCTGGCGGCCAAGAAGGTCATGGATGCAGGCGGCCTGGTGAGCGACGACATCATCATCGGCCTGGTCAAGGAACGCATCACGCAAGCCGATTGCGCCAAGGGTTTCCTGTTCGACGGCTTCCCCCGCACCATCCCTCAGGCCGAAGCCATGAAGGCCGCTGGCGTGAAGATCGATTACGTGCTCGAAATCGACGTGCCTGACAGCAACATCATCGAGCGCATGAGCGGTCGCCGTGTGCACGTGGCTTCTGGCCGCACCTACCACGTCACGTTCAACCCACCCAAAGTGGCCGGCAAGGATGACGTGACCGGCGAAGACCTGATTCAGCGCGAAGACGACGCCGAAGCCACCGTGCGCAAGCGCCTGGACGTCTACCACCAGCAGACCCGCCCGCTGGTCGATTACTACGGTCAATGGGCCGCCACTGGCGACGCCGCCGCCCCGCAGTGCCGCAAGATCAGTGGCGTGGGCTCGGTCGACCAGATCACCGCAGCTGCCGTCGCCGC
>NZ_DCXA01000212.1:4179-5481 GCF_002328915.1 Aquabacterium sp. UBA2148 | reverse complement strand
GCGGCGAGCTGGCCATAGAAGGTCAAAGGGTTCGCCACGCGGGCCAGCAACTGACGGGCCTGCTGGCGCATGGCTTCGTGTGCCGCCGCGGAGCCACCTCCGGCGCGGGCATGCGCCTGCAGCGACTTGGCCTTCCAGTACTGCCAGGCGCTGTCTTGCTGCAGCTCGGGGGGCATGGCCTCGATGGCCTGCTCGACCAGGGCCCAGCGCGAGGCATCGCCCGAGGTGGCCGAGCGCAGGCCGGCGCGCGCCATCCAGGTCAACACATCGGGTGACCAGGCGGCCGCACCCCGGGTGGCGTCGCCCCGGTTGCGGGTGCCAGCGGCCAGCGCGGCTTCGGCCAGCGCGCGTTCGTAGTGGGCAGGTGCCTCGGCTTGCAGCTTGCCGGCCGACCAGCGGCCCACCACGGCCCAGGCCCAGGCCATGTCTTCGGCGCGCAGGTGCCAGCGTTCGCGCGCGCCGCTTTGGCTCAGCGCCGCGGCGGTGGCGTCGGGATCGATGGCAGCCCAGCGCACCAGGGCCAGCAGGTTGAGCGGGCCCTCCACCTCGGGCGGGAAGGCCACGGGCATGGGGGCCAGGGTGGGCTTGGCGGGCTTCTTCTTGGCGTCTTTGGCTTTCGACTTGGCTTTGGCGGCCTCGGCCTTCTTGCCCTTGGCCTGGCCGGCGGAGGCCGCGCGGGGGCCGATGCTGGCGCCAGGCGAGCCGGCCTTGTCGCCCGAGTCGACCAGGCTGCTGGCCCCCTTGGGCTGCAGGAAAGCCTGGGGCTGGCTCATGAGGCGGTTGACGGCCTGGGCCGCCGCGTCGCTGAGCAGGCGGGCCGACTGCTGTAGCGCTCGGGGCTTGTCGCCCTCGATCGAAAACCGCAGCTTGCGCCAGACGTCGCCCTGGGTCAGCACGCCCGCGTCCAGCAGCGCACGCGCCATGGTGTCGCAGCCGTTGTCGGCGTCCTTCTGGGCCCACCAGAACTGGCGGGCCTGTTCGCGCAAATCACTCGGCCCCTCCATGGGGGCGCCGGTGCGGTGGCGCGCCAGCACACCCAGGCAGCTGACCTCGCGGTCGTCGTTCATGCGGAAGGCGGGCTGGATGCGCAGGAAGTTCGCCCAGTCCTGGCGGCGGCCGAGTTCGAGCAACCAGTCGTTGCGGGCCCGATCGGCCACGTAGCTGTCGGGCCAGCGCGCCAGGAACTCGTCGACCTCGGCCGGCGGGGCTTCACTCAGGCGCGACATGAAGTACCAGTAAGCAGCCCAGGGCGCCAGCGGGTGCTCCCGCGCGATGAGCTGGTTGCGCAGCGCCAGCAGACGC
>NZ_DCXA01000212.1:1452-4122 GCF_002328915.1 Aquabacterium sp. UBA2148 | reverse complement strand
CCAGGCCTCGCGGGCGTCACCCAGCAGGCGGTCGTCGCTGGCGGCGCCCTGCCCCAGCTGAGCCTGTGCCACGCCCTGCGTGAGCAGCAGGGGGGCGCCCACCAGCAAGGTCACGGGGCTCATCGCCGTCGGCAACCCGGCCGTGATCAGGCAGGTCGCACCGGCCACCAGGGCGAGCGCGCGATGGCGGACTCGGGACGCATACTTGCGCGCAGTTCTCACTTGTCAGACCTTTTCTTGTTGTTGTCGACCATGTCCGAAGCCCCCACCAGCGGCGATGACCGCACCACCTGGCGACGCCAGCTGCTCCAGTCTCGTCGGGACTGGGCCACCACGGAAGCCGCTGTGGCAGCACAGGCTGGGCTGGAGGCGCGATTGTGGGCCGTGCTCGAGCAATTGGAGCCCATGTGCCTGGGCGTGTACTGGCCGATTCAAGGCGAATTTAACCCAAGGAACATCGCCTGCCAGGCGCAGCGGGCTTGGGGCACACGACTGGCCCTGCCCGAGGCCAGCAAGTCCCCGGTGGCCATGCACTTCCTGCCCTGGGACGGCGCCGAGCCCACACGCCGCGACGGCTGCGGCATCCCGACCGGCGAAGGCAAGCCCCTGGTGCCCGACGTGATCCTGGTGCCCTGCGTGGGCTTCACCGAAGACGGCCACCGCCTGGGCTACGGCGGCGGCTACTTCGACCGCTACCTGGCGGCCCACCCCGAGGTGACGGCTTTGGGCGTGGCTTGGGGCCAGGCGAAACTGCCGAGCGGGGCCCTGCAACCCGCCGCGCACGACCAACCCTTGGTCGCCGTGGTAACAGAACACGACACGTGGCCCGTTTGACGGCCCTCAGTCACGGGGGGATCCCGTGTGAACCCTAGTCGCGCAAAGGGAATCGGCAGGGAAGATAGGTCATGCCTGAACAGATCGCCTCCAGAGCGGTCCCCCTTCAAACGAAACAAGGATCCCTGAACATGACGTACCTCAAGCACATTGCAGCCGTCGCCGTTGCCGTCGCCGCCAGCAACGCCTTTGCTGCCGCTCAGTCCTTCAACGCCATCAGCGCCACCGTCACCGTCGACAAGGCCGCTGTCTCCGCCTCCTTGAACGGCTACACCCCGTCGGGTGTGGGCGGCGCCACCTACAGCAGCACCACCGGCGTGCTGTCTGGCGTGGCTGTGCAGGGCGTGGACCTGCCTGTCAACAACGGCCCCATCGACATCGACATCGACTTCGTCGACGCCGCCGGCCTGAAATTCACCAAGACGCTGAACCCCAGCATCACCCTGAGTAACTTCAGCTTCGACGTGGGCACCAGCACCCTGACCGGCAACCTGCTGGTTGGCTCGTCGGTGCTGCCCTTGCTGAACCTGCAAAACCAGGAACTGCTGACCGCCACCGTGGTGACCTCGAGCTTCGGCGAAGAAAACGGCCTGGCCGTGAGCACCTCTTCGGTCAAGCGCTCCATCGGTCTGGACGCTTCCAGCTTCGTGCTGGCTGACAGCTTCAAGTCCTTCCTGGTCTCGGCCGAGCTCGATCCCAGCGATTACGGTTATATCGCCGATATGATCAAGTCGATCAAAATCGGCACCGTGGTCCCGACCCCGGCCGTGCCCGAGCCCTCGACCTACGCCCTGCTGGGCGCCGGCCTGCTGGCCATGGGCACCATGGCTCGCCGTCGCCGCGAAGCCGCCAACGACTGAGACCCTGCTCGGCACGGTCCCGAAAAAGCCCCTCCGGGGGCTTTTTTCATGGGCGTGCGCCAGCCCGCAGCGCGAAGTCGATGGTGCGCGCAGCCCCACCAAAGCGCCAACAAAAAAGGCTCCACGAGGGAGCCTTTTTCAGTTGCCGCCATCAGCGGCAGCGAAGATCAGAAGCGGTAGCCAATGCCGATGCCGAACAGCACCGGGTTGACCTTCAGGGTGCCGGCGTCTTCACCGAAGGCCTTGACCTTGGCGTGGATGTGCACCTTCTTGACGTCCACGTTCAGGTAGACCTGCTCGGTCAGCTTGTAGTCGAAGCCAGCGCCATAGGCCATGCCAAAGCTCTTGCTTTCAACCGAAGGTTGCAGGGCCGCGCGGACCGCCGGATCAAAGTCAACGTCGGAGAACAGCGTCAGGTTCACGCCCACGCCCACATAGGGACGGAAGTTCGACGTCGGCAGGAAGTGGTACTGGACCGACAGCGTGGGGGGCAGGTGCTTGAGCGAGCCGATCTTGGTGTCACCGGCCTTGATGTCGTGCTTCTGGGGCACGGTCAGCACCAGCTCTGCGGCGATGTTCGGGGTGAAGAAGTAGGTGATGTCCAGCTCAGGGATCACCTTGCTGTTGACGTTGAGGTCCAGGCCGGTGGAATCCTTGTTCGCCGGATCCAGGTTCACGGCGCGTGCGCGCACCAGCCAGGGGCCTTCAGCGGCTTGCGATGCCACGGGGGCGGCGAGCGATGCGGCAGCGACAGCGGCCAGGGCGAGGCGGGTCAGAGCGGAGGTGTTTTTCATGGTGTGATCCTTCTTGCAGGTTGCCTTGGCGACGCGTCCTGCGATTCGCCATGGGTCCATTGCATCAGGGTCACCCCGGGTGAAATTTGATTCAGCGCAAGTCGGCAGCCTCACCCTCCCGGGTGCATGCCTGGCCGTGGTCTGAACTTGACCAGGATCAGATGGCGCGCACGCTGCGGCGG
>NZ_DCXA01000212.1:0-1390 GCF_002328915.1 Aquabacterium sp. UBA2148 | reverse complement strand
CGCGCACGCTGCGGCTCGTGCGCGCAACAAAACGGGGTCAGGGGGCTTGCCAGGAGCCCGTTCAGGCTGTCAGGCCCAGGCGCTCGCACAGCGCCTTGACCGTGGTGGCCTGGTTCATCGTGTAGAAGTGCAGGCCGGGCACGCCACCGGCACGAAGCTGGTCGCACAGGTCGGTGACCACGTCCAGGCCAAAGGCCTGGATGGAGGCCTTGTCGTCGCCAAAGCCTTCCAGGCGGGTGCGGATCCAGCGCGGCACCTCGGCGCCACAGGCGTCCGAGAAGCGAATGAGCTGGCTGGCGTTGGTGATCGGCATGATGCCCGGCACCACGGGGATCTTGGCGCCGGCTTTCTCGGCGTCTTCAACGAAGCGGAAGTAGGCGTCGGTGTTGAAGAAGTACTGCGTGATGGCCACGTCGGCACCCGCCATCACCTTGGTGACGTAGGCCTTGAGGTCGGCCTGCGGGTTGCGGGCCTGCGGGTGCATCTCGGGGTAGGCGCCCACCTCGATGTGGAAGTGATCGCCGGTTGCTTCGCGGATGAAGGCCACCAGCTCGCTGGCGTACTTGAACTCGCCGAAGCCGCCGTAGCCGCTGGGCAGGTCACCGCGCAGGGCCACGATGCGCTTGATGCCATCGGCCTTGAACTGGGCGAGCTGCTCGCGCACGCTGGCCTTGCTCGCGCCGATGCACGAGAAGTGGGGCGCGGCGTCGAAGCCTTCGGCCAGGATGGCGCGCACCGTCTGGATGGTGCCGTCTTGGGTGGAGCCACCTGCGCCGTAGGTGACCGAGCAGTACTCGGGCTTCAAGGGGTAGAGCTGCTGGCGCACGGCGGCGAGCTTGTCCACGCCTTCGGGCGTCTTGGGCGGGAAGAACTCGAAGCTGATGGGCAGGGAGGTCATGGGGTCACGCGAGGGATCTGGCTGATTCAGGCTTGGGGCGTCTCGGTGGGAGACTGCGCCCAGATGAAGAACTCGAGGTTGCCGTCGCCACCGGCGATGGGGCTGGCAAAGCCCTTGTGCACCTTCCAGCCCAGGTCGGTGCAGGCGCGGCGCACCATGTCGCGGGCGCGGGCGTGCTGGGCCGGGTCTTTGACCACGCCGCCCTTGCCGACGTGCTCCTTGCCGACCTCGAACTGCGGCTTGATGAGCATGACGACCTGGCCACCCGGCTTGAGCCAGGGCCCCAGGTGCGGCACGATTTTGGAGAGGGCGATGAAGGACAGGTCGGCGACGATCAGATCGAAGCCATCGGCCGGGGCGTGCTCGCGCAAGGGGCTGTCTTCGAGCTCGCGGGCGTTGACGTTCTCCAGGCAGACCACGCGGGCGTTGGCCTTGAGCTTGTCGTGGAGCTGGCCGTGGCCGACCTCCACGCCGACCACGCTGGCCGCGCCT
>NZ_DCXA01000209.1:2121-6524 GCF_002328915.1 Aquabacterium sp. UBA2148 | reverse complement strand
CGTCGAACTTGGGTGGGTCGTTGGCTGGTGTGACGCCGATGTTGATGGTGGAGGTGGCGGTGCCGCCCTTGCCGTCGGAAACGGTGACGGTGAACGAGTCCGAGCCGTTGTAGTCCTTGGAAGGGGTGTAGGTCCAGTTGCCGTTTGCATCGACGGTGACGGAGCCGTGAGCTGGGTTGGAGCCCTTGGCGAAGGTCAGCGCGTCGCCATCGGCGTCCTTGGCCTTGACGGTGCCGGACACCGGGGTGTCTTCAGGCGTGGTCGCCTTGTAGTTGCCGGTGACCGGGTCGTAGTTCGGATTCGACGGATCATCGAACTTGGGCGGATCGTTGACCGGGGTGACACCAATGAAAACCGTGGAGGTGGCGGTGCCGCCCTTGCCATCAGACACGGTCACCGTGAAGAGGTCAGGACCGTTGAAATCCTGGTTGGGCGTGTAGGTCCAGGACCCATCTGCGTTCACCACCACGGTGCCGTTGGCGGGGTCCGAGCCTTTGCCGAAAACCAGGGCGTCGCCATCCGCATCGGATGCGCTGACCTGACCTGACACCGGCGTGTCTTCGTCGGTGATGAATCGGTAGTTGCCTGTGGCGGGGTCGAATCCGCCTTGGCCGCCATCCGCAAAGACGGGTGCCTGGTTGCCGTCGTCGAGCAACGAGGTCGATTGGATCTGGCCTTGCAGGCCGTCGTTGTTCGACGAAGCGTTGAACGACTGAGGCGCCACCACCTCGACGATGCGCTCCACGCGCAGGCCTTCGCCCATCGCGGCGCCATCGCCGCCGGTCAGGCCCGCTGCCGTGGCGTCTTCTTCCTCGCCTCGCTCGATCGCGCCGATCACGTCGTCGAGCGACTTGCCGTCAGCGTTGTTGGCCGCTGGCTTGGCGGCTCCCTTGGCTTGAGCGGACGACTTGGCGTCCCCGAAGGCCAGTGTCCACACCTGCGCGTTGGCGTCCAAGTTTTCCGCAATCTGCAACGAGGCGTCCGCGTTGCCCAGCAACCGGTCCCCAGGCATCAGCGTGTCACCCACCTGCAGGGCTTCGGCGGCTTCTTGTCCCTGGCGGATGACCTGGGCACGCCCTTGCAGGCTCGAAACAACGCCGGAGGGGGCTTGGGTGGACAACTTGGCCATGGGAGCCTCTCAAAATGTAACTGCGTGATGAGTATCTCTTCCGACCCCTCTCCCAAACCAACCCCGTCGGTGGCTTTGTGTGAACGATTGCTGGCCTGGACCAGTTTCGTGAGCGCTTAAGCCGGCCAAAGGGCAAGGGTCGGTCCGCAAAGGGCAGGCGCACGCGTGAAAACGCCCGCCCCAAGGGCCAATCGGATATCGGCCTTGGGGCGGGCGTTCTGCAGGAAGGAAGTCACGCCTTCCCAGGCGTGACGGGCACTTAAGTGAGGGGGTGCCGCAGGGGTGTCAGCGCTCGCGCATTGCGTGGCTTTGCGCACGCAACACCGGCTTGAGCAGGTAGGACATCACGGTCTTCTTGCCCGTGAGCACGTCCACCTCGGCCGTCATGCCCGGCATGATGGGCATCTTCTCGCTGAAGTTGGTCTGCTTGGTGCGCACGCGCACCACATAGAAAGTGTTCTGTCCGCGCTCGTCGGTCACGGTGTCCGGGCTGATGTTCTCGACCACGGCGTCCAGCCCGCCGTAGATGGCGAAGTCATAGGCCGTGAACTTCACCGTTGCGGCCTGGCCGGGGTGGATGAAGGCGATGTCACGCGGCTGGATCTTGGCTTCGAGCACCAGCGCGTCGTCCAGCGGCACGATCTCGACGATGTCCTTGCCCGGGCTGACCACGCCACCCACCGTGTTGGCCAGCAGGCGCTGCACGCGACCTCGCACGGGCGACTTCACCTGCGACTTGTCCACCTTGTCGGCCAGGGCCACGGCGCCTTCGTTGATCGCGTTGAGCTTGCCCAGCACGTCCGAGAGCTCCTTGCGGGCCTCGTTCTTGAACGACAGATCGGTCTCCTGGATCTTGCGCGTGGCCTCCGAGATGGCCGCCTGGATGCGAGCGATCTGCGCGCCGGCCTGCTCCATCTCTCCTCGGGCGCGCGTCACGTCGCGCTCCAGTCGCAGCACATCGACCTCCGACACGGCGCCGGTGGACAGCAGCGGTCGCGTCTTCGTGAGCTCCTGTTGCGACAGCTCCAGGTTGCGCGCGGCCGAATCGCGGCGGGCGCGGGCCTCGGCTTGCTCCTGGTGACGCTGGGCCAGTTGCTGCTCGCTGATGCCGACCAGGGCGCTGAGTTCCGATCGCCGCGAATCGTAGAGCTGGCGCTCTTCCTCGACGATGCGCACCTCTTCGTTGTCGGCGGTAGAAGGCTCGGGCGGCACGAACGCCTTGCCCTCGGCCAGGGCCTTCAGCCGCGCCAGCTTGACCTTCAGCGCGAAGGCCTGCGCCGCGCTCTCGCGCACGCCCGAGGTGGCGCGGGTCTCGTCCACCTTGAGCAGCAGCTGACCGGCCTCGACCAACTGGCCTTCCTTGACCAGGATCTCGGTGACCACGCCACCATCGAAGGACTGGATCACCTGCAGTTGCCTGGACGGGATGACCTTTGCCTCGCCCTTGGTGACCTCGTCGATCTTGGCGAACGAGGCCCACACGATGAGCAGCACCGTCACGAGCAGGGCGCCGCGAACGAGCTTTTGCGCGCCGCGCGTGCCCTCGGTGGACATGACGGCATCGGCCTCCTGTTCGAACTGGTCGATGCCAGCGCGCTTGGCCGCATCCGGCGTGACGAGGGGGCCGCTGAGCCGGTCGAGCAAGGGGTTGATGACGGGGGAGAGCTTGCCGCGCACGGTCTCCAGCCCGGAGACGATGCGCTGGCCGATGTGGAGCAGGGCGGTGTTCATGGTGGCGTCCTCCTGCTTCACGATGCGCGGGTGATGCGGCCCGCAGACAGCGCCTGCATGATCCGGTCGCGCGGGCCGTCGGCCACCACTTTGCCCTGGTCGATCACGATCACGCGGTCGACGAAGGCCAGCATCGAGGTGCGGTGCGTCACCAGCACCACCGTCTTGCCCTGGCAGTGCTGCTGCATCTTCTGGGTCACGAAGGCCTCGGTCGAGAAGTCCATGGCACTGGTCGGTTCGTCCAGCAGCAAGATGGGTGTGTTGTGCAGCACCGCCCGAGCGATGCCCACGCTCTGGCGCTGGCCGCCCGACAGCAGCTCGCCGCGTTCGCCCACCTGCAGGTCAAAGCCCTGTGGGTGTCGCTTGACGAAGTCGCTCAGCCCGGCCGACTCGGTGGCGGCCAGGATGGCCTCGTCGGTGGCGTGCGGCATGCCGAAGGTGATGTTGTCGCGCAGCGAACCGTAGAACAGCGTCACGTCCTGGGCCACGTGGCCCATGTTGCGCCGCAGGTCGGCCGGGTCGAGTTGGCGCATGTCGATGCCGTCGATCAGCACCGCGCCCTTGCTGGGCTGGTACAGGCCCAGGATGAGCTTTTGCAGCGTCGTCTTGCCCGAGCCCACCTTGCCGATCAGCGCGACCTTCTCGCCCGGCTGGATGCGCAGGCTGATGTCGTCGAGCGAGGCCTCGCGGCGACCCGGGTAAGCAAACGAGACGTGGCGGAACTCGATCTCGCCCTTGAGCTCGGCCCGGTGGATGAAGGTCGTCTCGGCAGGGCGCTCGACCGGCTGCGCCATGATCTGCTCGAGCGACTCCATGGCCGTGCGGGCGCCCTGGTACTGCATCAACAGGCCAACGATCTGGCCTGCGGGGGCGAGTGCGCGGCCGGCCAGCATGGTCGAGGCGATCAGCCCGCCCATGGTGAGCTGCTTGTCGGAGATCAGGTAGACGCCGATCAGCACGATGCACACCGAGACGAACTGCTGCATGGTCGCCGTGCCGTACATGGCCGCAGACGACAGGCGTCGCATGCGCACGTTGAGCTCGGCCAGGAACTGGTTGGCCCGCTCCCAGCGTTTCTGGATGACGTTCTCGGCGCCTTGCGTCTTGATGGTCTCGATGCCCGTCAGGCTCTCGATGAGCGTGGCATTGCGTTGCGCCGAGGCCTGGTACGTGGTCTGCGACAAGGCGTGCAGGCGGTGTTGCAGCACGTAGCCCGACAGCACGATCAGCCCGAACACCGTCAGCACCGGCAGCATCAGCCAAGGCGAGATCCAGGCCATCACGATGACGAACAGCAGCGCGAAGGGCAGGTCGATCAGCGCGGTCACCGTGCTCGAAGCGATGAAGTCACGCACCTGCTCGAAGCCTCGCAGGTTGGAGGCGAACGAGCCCACCGACTGAGGGCGGTTTTCCAGGCGCATGCCGAGCACGCGCTCCATCAGCGTGGCCGAGATCTGCACGTCGATGCGCGCGCTGGCCTCGTCCACGAAGTGGCTGCGCAGCAGGCGGATGAACAGGTCAGCGCCCAGCACCAGCGTCACGC
>NZ_DCXA01000209.1:1837-2031 GCF_002328915.1 Aquabacterium sp. UBA2148 | reverse complement strand
CACGCCGATGGCCAGCACCCACAGCGTCTCGACCGCGTGGTTGGGCACGACCCGGTCGTAGACGTTCATCGAGAACAGCGGGAAGGCCAGTGCGAACAGGTTGACCAGCAAGGCGGCCCACAGCACGTCGCGGTAGACGAAGCGCTGCGCCAGCACCGGGCCCCAGAACCAGTGGCTCGAGCGGGTCTTGCGGG
>NZ_DCXA01000209.1:0-1780 GCF_002328915.1 Aquabacterium sp. UBA2148 | reverse complement strand
GCGGGTCTTGCGGGTGGCCGGGGTGCGTTCGTCAAAGCGGAAGTGTGGCCGCACGAAGGCAACCACGCCGGTGTGGCGTTGGTTCAGCTCGCTCAAGGGCAGGCGCACGGCGCCCTGTCCGGTCTCGGGCATCAGCACACGGGCTTGGTCTTGCTCGGTGCCCAGCAGCACGCAGGCCTGATCGCCTTTGAGCAGCAAGATGGCGGGCAGGGTGGCCTCGTCGATCGAGGCCAGGTCGCAGCGTTGCAGCTTGGTTGCCAGGCCGGCGCGGGCGGCGGCGCGCTCGAGCAGCGACACGGGCAGCGCCTCCTGGTTCAGGGGCAGGCCAGCACTCAGGGCGGCACGCGAGGCGGGCAGGCCGTGCACGCGGCAGACCTCGATCAGGCAGTCCAGCAGCGGGTCGGCTTTGAGCAGGTCCTCGCGCAGGCGCGTCGGGGCGTCTTGAGCTTCGGTGGCAGGCTGGGTGGGGGGCTGTGCCGGCGTCGCAACGGGGGCTGCGTTGGTGTTCGGCGTGGCGGCCAGCGGGGTGTCCTGGGGCGCGTTCATGCGGTCAAGGCGTCTTTCGTGCAATGGGGCGCTCGCCGCACGAGGGGGCCCCGCACGGCATGCTCAACGGATATCGGCGCAATGCACGTCGAATTGACCCTTTTTTCGATCAGCGAAAAAACGCTCCAGGGTCATCCGCACCGTGCGGAAGGCGAGTTCGTCCCAGGGGATCTCGTGCTGATGGAAGAGTTGCGCCTCCATCGTCTCAGGCCCGGGGTTGAAGTCGGTGTCGAGCAGGCGGGCGCGGTAGAACAGGTGCACCTGCCCGGCGCTGACCACGTTGAGCACGCAGTACAGCCCCTGCATTTCGATGCGTGCCCCGGCTTCCTCGTCGGTCTCGCGGGCTGCACCTTCCTCGGTGGTCTCACCCAGCTCCATGAAGCCGGCGGGCAGCGTCCAGAAGCCCTTGCGGGGTTCGATGTTGCGTTTGCACAGCAGCACCTGTTCACCCCAGACGGGCAGGGTGCCAACCACGTTCAGTGGGTTGACGTAGTGGATGTGCTGACACGCCGGGCAGACCGCGCGCTCGCGGTTGTCGTCGGTGGGCACCTTGTGCTCCACCGGGGTGCCACAGACCTGACAGTGCTCGATTCGGCGTGAAAACAGCATGGATTGCAGTGTAGGGCATGCGCATGGCGAGCCCGTGTCAAAAGGGTCGGCGGCTTAAGCGGTGGCCTCAGCGGTGTTGGCAGCTGCGCGAGCTTACCCAGGGGGCAAAGGCTTCGAGCACCTGCAAAGGCTGGCCGTGGTGGTGAAACAGCGAATGGCGAGCCCAGCGTGGGGGGGGCGAGGGCTGGCTGGCGGGGGGCTGGCCCTTGTTCAGCGCAGCCCATTGCCTGGCCATGTGGGCGCCTGCGGGGGCATGAGCTCGCAGCCGCAGGGTCTGCAAAGGCCCCCGACGCACGGCTCGGTGGCTGAAGAGCAGCTCCGCCAAAGGCCGCGTGCCCAGCCCTCGGATGGCCTGCCAAGGCCCCTTGACCGCTCGCACCGGCACGCTGCTGCGCGCCCACACCGCCGCACGTTCATCGATGTGCAGCACCACCTCGCGCACGTGGCCCACGCGACAGCCCAGGGCCCGGCGCTCCTGGGGCCACAAGCGATGCCGCCCCTGCGCCAGCACCTCCACCCGCACGGGGCCGTGCAGGCGCAGCCTGGCCGTCAGCGAGCCCGGGGCCGACAGCCACTGGCGCATCCGAGGCGACACAGGCCCGGGCCCGACGTGGCGGGCGTCCTG
>NZ_DCXA01000043.1:1815-10163 GCF_002328915.1 Aquabacterium sp. UBA2148 | reverse complement strand
CTTGCGCACCACGAACAGCTTGACGGCCTCACCAGACTTCTCGTCCGGCACACCCACGGCGGCACACTCCATCACGCCAGGGTGCAGGTTCACCACCTGCTCGACCTCGTTGGGGTACACGTTGAAGCCCGAGACCAGGATCATGTCCTTCTTGCGGTCCACGATCTTGACCTGGCCCGAGGCGTCCATGATGCCGATGTCGCCCGTGCGGAAGAAGTTGTCGGCGGTCATGACCTTGGCGGTCTCATCGGCACGCTGCCAATAACCGGCCATCACCTGCGGACCGCGGATGGCGATCTCGCCCACGGCGCCAATTTCCAGGTGGTTGCCATCGTCGTCCAGGATCGCCACTTCGGTCGAAGGCAGCGGGTAGCCGATCGAGCCGTTGAACTCGGTGTTGTCCAGGCGGTTGGCCGTGGCCACCGGCGAGGTCTCCGACAGGCCGTAGCCTTCAACGATCGCGCAGCCCGTGACCTTCTTCCACTTCTCGGCCGTGGCCTGCTGAACGGCCATGCCGCCGCCCATCGACACCTTCAGGCCGGAGAAGTCCAGCTTGGCGAAGTCAGGGTGGTTGGCCAGCGCGTTGAACAAGGTGTTCACGGCGGGGAACTGGTTGACCTTGTAGCTGCCCAGGGTCTTGATCACGGCCGGCAGGTCACGCGGGTTCGGGATCAGGATGTTCATGCTGCCCATGCGAGCGCCCATGAAGTAGCACACCGTCAGCGCGAAGATGTGATACAGCGGCAAAGCGCACACAGCCACCAGCGGCTGGTTGCCCAGCTTGCTCAGCTCAGGCTTGAACCAGGCTTCGTTCTGCAGGATGTTGGCCACGACGTTGCTGTGCAGCAGCGTGGCGCCCTTGGAGACGCCCGTGGTGCCGCCGGTGTACTGCAGGAAGGCCACATCGCTGGGCTGCATGTTCGGGCGGCTGTACTTGGCCGAAGCACCCTTGGCCAATGCGTCCTTGAAGGACACCACCTTGACCGAGCCGGTGGGCAGGCTGAAAGCCGGCACCATCTTCTTGACGTGGCGCACCACGAGGTTCACCAGCGCGCCCTTGAGGAAGGGCAGCAGGTCGCCCATGGCGGCCAGCACCACGGTCTTGACCGGCGTGCGCGCGATGACTTCCTGCAGCGTGGTCGCGAAGTTCTCCAGGATCACGATGGCTTCTGCGCCAGAGTCCTTGAGCTGGTGCTCGAGTTCACGCGGGGTGTAGAGCGGGTTGACGTTGACCACCACGTAGCCGGCACGCAGCACCGCAGCAATCGCCACCACATATTGCGGCACGTTGGGCATCATCAGCGCGATGCGTGCACCTTTGGCCAGCCCCAAGGACTGGAAGTAGGCCGCCAAGGAGCGCGAGAGCTCATCGACCTGCTCGAAGGTCCAGTGCACGTCCATGAACGCGGCCATGTCGCGCTTGGCGTGCTGTTTGAAAGCCTGATCCAGCAGATCGACCAGCGAGTTGTACTCGCCCAGGTTGATGGTTGCGGGAACGCCGGGCTCATAGCTGGCCAGCCATGGTTGAGAAGTCGTCATTTGTCTTCCTCTGATGGGTCGATGGAGGCAGGACTGTCACCAAGCGTGACAGTCTGAAACTGGAGCGTTGTTCGCTGCATGGATTCTGCAACATTCGCGACTAAGGGTTTTCCCGAGACCGCACACGCCGTGATCGTTGTTTGAAACGCCGATGACCATTGAACACGGTATCGGCGGCGTCGCGCTCAGGGTATGTGTGAACCCTGTCACGGGCACAATCTTCGGCTGATTTGACTCAGAATGTTTTCACCTTGGCGCCCCCACAGATGAGACAGATTCGACATGGCTGACCGCGAGATTGACCACCCCCTCACCCCCAAGCGACGCTGGTTCCTCAAGACCGCGTTGGCCATCGGCGCCGTTGGTGCGTCGCTCGGCGGCCTGGTTTACTGGCACCGCGGCATGGCCGATGACAAGCTGACCGAACATGGCCGCGATGTGCTGCGCGGACTCGCCATCGGCATGGTCGGCCCCATGCTGCCCACCGATGCCAAGGCCCGCGAGGCGGCACTCGAAGCCCACCTTGAACGCGTCGAAGTGTTCTTGAACGGCCTGCCCACCTTCCTCAAGGGACAGATCGGTGCCGTGCTGGGCCTGCTGGGCAACCTGCCCACACGCAAGATGCTCACTGGCCTGGGCAAGCGCTGGAGCGAAGCCTCTGAAGCCGAGATCGCCGACGCGATCGAGACCATGCGTTTGAACCCGCTGCCCACCACACGTCTGACTTACCAGGTGGTCCGTTCGGTGACCTGCATGGTCTTTTTCTCCAACTCCGCCAACTGGTCCTTGACCGGCTACCCAGGCCCTGTCGAACTATGAGCAAACTCCCCGATCCCTTCCGCGAAGGCCTGGCGCGTGGCTGGAAGGCCACCAATGGCGAGGCGGGACTGCCCCAAGAGATTCAGTGCGACGTGGCCATCGTGGGCTCTGGCGCCGGCGCCGGCATCACCGCTGAATTGCTGACCAAGGCTGGCCTGGATGTCGTCCTGATCGAAGAAGGCCCACTGAAAACCAGCTCGGACTTCAACCAGAAAGAATCCGAGGCCTACGCCAGCCTGTACCAGGAAGGCGCAGGTCGCCGCACCATGGACGGTGCGCTCACCTTGCTGCAGGGCCGCTGCGTGGGCGGCACCACGGTCATCAACTGGACCAGCTCCTTTCGCACGCCCGCCAGCACCCTGGGCTACTGGCAGGACAAGTTCGGCCTGAAAGACTTCAGCGAAGCCGCCATGGCGCCCTGGTTCGACCAGGCTGAAAAGCGCCTGAACGTGCACAAGTGGGACATCCCCCCCAACCCCAACAACGAGTTGCTGCGCACTGGCGCGAACAAGCTCGGCATCTCGGCGGAGGTGATCCCGCGCAACGTCAAGACCTGCTACAACCTCGGCTCTTGCGGCATGGGCTGCCCGACGAATGCCAAGCAGTCGATGTTGGTGACCACGATCCCGGCTGCGCTCGAAACAGGCGCACGGCTGTTTCACCAGACCCGAGCCCAGCGCTTCGAATTCGATGGGAACCGCGTGACAGGCCTGGAGTGCGTGGGCATCCGCATCAACGGCACCCGCACATCCGACCAGGTCATGCGCGTCAAGGCTCGCCATTACGTGGTCTCCGGCGGCGCCATCAACTCGCCCGCGCTGCTCAAGCGCTCCGACGCACCGGACCCGCACGGCCTGCTGGGCACGCGCACCTTCCTGCACCCAGTGGCGTTCTCCAACGGCGTCTACAAGGAGCGCGTGGAAGGCTGGAGCGGCGCGCCGCAGTCCATCTACTCCGATCACTTCGTGCACAACGCACCGTTCGACGGCCCGATCGGCTACAAGCTGGAAGCCACCCCCATCCACCCCGGCCTGATGTCCGTGCTGATGGGCGGTTACGGCAAGGCCCTGGCCGAGCGCGTCGAGAACTACCCGCACACGCAAACGATGCTGTCGCTCATGCGCGATGGTTTCCACCCCGAGTCCGAAGGCGGAACGGTGCTGCTCAACGTCGATGGCATGCCGCTGCTCAACTACGTGATGAGCGACTACGTGCTGGCCGGCTTCAAGCAGTCCTTGCTGACCATGGCCGAGATCCAGTTCGCCGCCGGCGCCACCAAGGTGTTGCCGCTGCACGAACAGGGCCGCTACTACACCAGCTGGGCCGAGGCCAAGGCCGCCATCGAGGCTTTCGAGATGAAGGCGTATTACGTCGGCGGCGGCAGCGCCCACATCATGGGTGGCTGCGGCATGGGCGGCTCGGAGAAGCTCGGCGTGGTGCGCCCGGACGGCGTGCACTGGCAGATCGAGAACCTCTCGGTGCACGACGGCTCGATTTTCCCGACCAGCATCGGCGCCAACCCGCAACTCTCGATCTACGGCGTCGTCAACCGCATGGCCACGCAACTGGCCAAGCGGCTGAGCAACAAGGACGTGGCACTGGCCTGACGCGCAAGCAGGCCTCAGCCGAGGCCTTCCAGCACCCGAGGCGATCCATGAGGTCGCCTTTTTCATGCGCCCGAAGGTCGCGACGACGGCCAAACGCCCTCAAGCCACCTTCAGCACGCGAGGAAGACTACCGTCCAAAAAAGAAAAAGCCCCACAGCTGCCTGCGGGGCTTCTTCGGTGCGTGCAAATCAGCGGGCGTCAAGCCCGCCGTGCATCACTTGGTGCGGGTGCCGACCACTTCGATTTCGACGCGGCGGTTCTTGGCGCGACCATCAGCAGACTTGTTGTCAGCGACGGGCTGCTTCTCGCCCTTGCCTTCAACGTAAACGCGGGAAGCGTCGGTGCCCTTGCTGGTCAGGTAGTCCTTGACGGCCTGAGCGCGCTTCTCGGACAGCTTCTGGTTGTAGGCGTCAGCGCCCACGGAGTCGGTGTGACCCACGGCGATGATGACTTCCAGGGTGATGCCCTTGACCTTGTCGGACAGATCGTCCAGCTTGGCCTTGCCTTCAGGCTTCAGGGTGGCCTTGTCGAAGTCGAAGAAGGCGTCAGCAGCGAAGCTCACCTTTTCGGTGGCAGGCGCCACGGGCACGACGGGGGCCGGAGCCGGAGCAGCTGCGGGGGCAGCCGGTGCAGCAACAGGAGCCGGGGCAGCCGGAGCGGGCACGCCGTCGCAGCCTTGGACGCCGGTGGCCGGGGTCCAGCCGGTGTCGCGCCAGCAGTATTCGTTCGAGCCGTTCTTCCAGACGGTGCCGTCGGTGGCACGCCAGTTGTCGACGTTCTGGGCGAATGCACCACCGGCCAGTGCAGCAGTGGCAAACAGCGCGGCGATCTTGTTGAGTTTGATCATGCAGGTCCTCACGAGTATTAGGCGCAGACAAAAACTGCGAACGGCCCATGTGGGCGGTACCCCAGAACGGGCTTTTGCCCTGAAGAACAGGGATCACCCTAGGGCTGGTAACCAAATCATTGTGCCACAGCGATCCATTCGCTCAAGCATCCCCCGGGCTGCAGCGTCGCCCAGCTCGCCGCTGTTGCTTCAGGGCGACATGAGCGGCCAATTACAATGCTCGTTTGGACCGGGACCACCGTCCAAGCCAGGCGCTCTCCCATATCAGTGAAGCACGCATGACGTCATTCGCCAAGGAAACCCTGCCCATCAGCCTCGAAGAGGAGATGCGGCGTTCGTACCTCGATTACGCGATGAGCGTGATCGTCGGCCGCGCCCTGCCCGATGCCCGCGACGGCCTCAAGCCCGTGCACCGGCGCGTGCTGTTCGCGATGCACGAGCTCAACAACGACTGGAACCGCCCTTACAAGAAGTCGGCGCGCATCGTCGGCGACGTGATCGGCAAGTACCACCCGCACGGCGACTCGGCGGTGTACGACACCATCGTGCGCATGGCGCAGGACTTCTCCCTGCGCCACATGCTGGTCGATGGCCAGGGCAACTTCGGCTCGGTCGACGGCGACAACGCCGCCGCCATGCGGTACACGGAAATCCGCCTGGCCAAGATCGCCCACGACATGCTGGCCGACATCGACAAGGAAACCGTCGACTTCGGCCCCAACTACGACGGCTCGGAAAAAGAGCCGCTCGTGCTGCCGGCGCGCCTGCCCAACCTGCTGATCAACGGCTCGGCCGGCATCGCGGTCGGCATGGCCACCAACATCCCGCCCCACAACCTCAACGAGGTGGTGGACGCCTGCCTGCATTCGCTCAAGAACCCCGACTGCAGCGTCGATGAGCTCATGGAGATCATCCCGGCGCCGGACTTCCCGACCGCCGGCATCATTTATGGCCTCAGCGGTGTGCGCGAGGGCTACCGCACCGGCCGTGGTCGCGTGGTCATGCGCGCCCGCGTGCACTTCGAGGACATCGGCAAGGGCGACCGCCAGGCGATCATCGTCGACGAGATCCCCTACCAGGTGAACAAGAAGAACCTGCTCGAGCGCATCGCCGAGCTGGTCAACGAAAAGAAGATCGAAGGCATCAGCCACATCCAGGACGAGTCCGACAAGTCCGGCATGCGCGTGGTGATCGAGCTCAAGCGCGGCGAAGTGCCCGAGGTGGTGCTCAACAACCTGTACAAGCAGACGCAGCTGCAGGACACCTTCGGCATCAACATGGTGGCCCTGATCGACGGCCAACCCAAGCTGTGCAACCTCAAGGACCTGATCACGGTCTTTCTGGAGCACCGCCGCGAGGTCGTCACCCGCCGCACCGTGTACGAGCTGCGCAAGGCGCGCGAGCGCGGCCACGTGCTCGAAGGCCTGGCCGTGGCCCTGGCCAACATCGACGAGTTCATCGAGACCATCAAGACCTCGCCGACGCCGCCGGTGGCCAAAACGGCCCTGATGAGCAAGAGCTGGGACTCGTCGCTGGTGCGCGAGATGCTCGCCCGCGTCGATGGCGACCCTCAGCAGTACCGTCCGGAGAGCCTGTCGCCCAACTACGGCATGCAGCCTGACGGCCTGTACCGTTTGAGCGAAGACCAGGCCGGCGAAATCCTGCAGATGCGCCTGCAACGCCTGACGGGTCTGGAGCAGGACAAGATCATCGGCGAGTACAAGGACGTCATGGCCCAGATCGCCGACCTGCTGGACATCCTGTCCAAGCCGGAACGCGTGTCGTCGATCATTTCCGACGAGCTGATCGCCATCCGCACCGAGTTCGGCCAGACCAAGCTGGGCGCTCGCCGATCGACCATCGAGCACAACGCGCAAGAGCTGGGCACGGAAGACCTGATCACGCCGACCGACATGGTCGTGACGATCTCGCACACCGGCTACATCAAGAGCCAGCCGCTGTCCGAGTACCGTGCGCAAAAGCGGGGTGGCCGCGGCAAACAGGCGACAGCCACGAAGGAAGACGACTGGATCGACCAGCTCTTCATCGCCAACACGCATGACTACATCCTGTGCTTCAGCAACCGGGGCCGCGTCTACTGGATCAAGGTCTGGGAAGTGCCGCAGGGCTCGCGCAACTCGCGCGGCAAGCCCATGGTCAACATGTTCCCGCTGGAGAAGGAAGAGAAGATCAACGTGGTGCTGCCGCTGACCGGCGAGTTCCGCAGCTTCCCTGAAGACCACTACATCTTCATGTCGACCCGCCTGGGCACCGTCAAGAAGACCCCGCTGACCGACTTCAGCAACCCCCGCAAGGCCGGCATCATCGCCGTGGGCCTGGACGAGGGCGACGTGCTGGTGGGTGCGGCCCTGACAGACGGCAAGCACGACGTGATGCTGTTCTCCGATGGCGGCAAGGCCGTGCGCTTCGACGAAGAAGACGTGCGCCCGATGGGTCGCTCGGCGCGCGGCGTGCGCGGCATGATGCTGGAAGAAGGCCAGTCGGTCATCGCCATGCTGGTGGCCGAAGACGAGACGCAAAGCGTGCTGACCGCCACCGAGAACGGTTTCGGCAAGCGCACCAGCATCGTCGAGTACACCCGCCACGGCCGTGGCACCAAGGGCATGATCGCCATCCAGCAATCCGAGCGCAACGGCAAGGTGGTCGCGGCCACCCTGGTGCGTCCGGAGGACGAGATCATGCTGATCACGGACAAGGGCGTGGTGGTGCGCACCCGCGTGTCTGAAATCCGTGAACTCGGACGTGCCACGCAAGGCGTGACGCTGATTTCGCTGGACGAAGGCGCCAAATTGATCGGCCTGCAGCGCATCGCCGAGAACGATGCGGCAACGGCCGAAGAGGCAGAAGGCGCCGAAACCCCGGAAGCCGGCACCCCGGGTGACAACGCCGAGGGAACCTCCGAGGCCTGACGCCGATCTGACATCCTGCCGGGCGAAGATGTCGCCCCTTTCGCAACCGGAAAAGACAAGGACCGCAAGATGATGTTCCGCCAAACCGCTCTGGCCGCCGTGGCCGCCACCCTGGCCCTGTGCAGCCTGTCGGCCCACGCCGACAAGAAGGAGCAGATCCAGAAGGTGCTGTCCGTGCAGCAGCCCGCCCTGGAAGACATGGCCCGCGGCGTGGCCGAGCAGCCCGCTCGCCAACTCGCTGGCGGTGCCCGCAACATCCTGGTGCAAGCCGTGCCGGAGGACAAGCGCGAAGCCACGGCCAAGCAAGTCGATGCCGAGATCAAGAAGTACTTGGATGGCGCCATCCCCGCCGTGCGCGCCAGCGCCATCAAGTTGGCCCCGACCGCCATCGGCCCCATCCTGGAAGAGCGCTTCACCGAAGAAGAACTCAAGCAGCTGGTCGTGATGCTGGAGTCGCCCATCCTCAAGCGTTACCAGTCGGCCCTGCCCGAGATGAGCAACGCCCTGCTGGAAAAGGTCGTCGAGGACGCGCGCCCCGCCGTCAACCCCAAGCTACAGGCCGCCGAAGGCAACATCCGCAAGCTGCTGGACACCGCCTCGGGTGGC